>DATFMK010001035.1:0-2595 GCA_035267005.1 Balneolales bacterium | reverse complement strand
ATCCAATTTTTAGACAGCGCTAAATAAACGGTCAATCCGCACCGTATTGTTAAAATCCATTGTAATCAATAGGGCTATGACAAGTAGAAAACTGATGGTTTTTTTCATTTTAATCCCCCTTTCAGTCGTTTTTGAAATTTCGTGATTTCGTCATAATTTATTTGTTCCAGCACGCCCTCCGGTCAAACAGTGCTAAGCGGATGGATTAAACAGGGTTTGAGATTACAGAGCATTATCAACCTGAACTATTTTTCTTGATGAAAAAAGGGTCGCAAGCACACCGCCAAATCCCAGCACGATAACCACGGCTTTAACCAGTGATCCCAGAAACGGCACCCAGCCGATAAACCATAACGCTAAAAGCCCCATCACGGTAAGCCAAATTACACCAAGCGCAGGTCTTTGCATAAACGCGGCTATCTTATCACCAATGAGCTGAGCTATGGCGATGTAACCTACCAGAAATGCGATGCCAACTAAAAAAATTTCCAGCCCTATCAGTGGTATACCAATGACCGATATCGCCAAAACTATTGCCAGAGGAATGACAACATTACCTCCAATCCGAACCTTTTTTCTTGCCTCTGCGCTCCCAGGAGAAAAAATCGCAAGCGGCAAGCTGAAGGCTATTATAAGAAACCATTTATTCATTTTACCTCCTCCTTTTCTCAATTTCGATATTTTACTTTCCCTGAACCCGTTAAGGAATCCGGCTCGACTTAGAAGCGGTTTCAAAACCACTATTTTTTTTGGTAAAGAAAAATTCACTAGATTTACAGGGTTCATCAAAAGATAATGGTCTTAAATGATCGCCGGGATCAGTTGCTATAATTGTTAGTGTATCTCCATCTACCTCATAAATTCCTAGTGACGTCTTTCCACAAGATATCTGCGCCACGGCATCTATAATTTCCAAATCAATTTTCTTGAGGCGGCAGTTTTTATTCAATCTAAGGAAACCTTTATACCACACATTCAAATCTTCACGAACTAAACTAAATTGGTTGCCCTTAATTGTTAAAGTCCAATCAATTAGCGGTCTTCGAACTTCACAACCAACCCATGATCCCTCCAGTTCCGATCGACGGTTGCATGAGTTCAAAAACAGCAAAATAAAAATAAGGGAAAAAAGACAGGACAAAACGAAAAAGAAAAAGAGCAAGTCGCCTCGCTTTTTGAACAACTGCTTATGAAGATGGCTGAAGGTCATCGATCTCTCCTGCTTGAAATGAATTCTATGCGGCTTTAGCCAAACAATTTGTAAAATTAGCAGAACCAATGGCAATCTTCATTCTCAACTTTTGATTTAGTCTTATTAAATATTCCGCCTTTCTGCCTCCAAAGCTGTCAGCCAAGTCTTTTGCAATGCAGATATTCAGTCGTGCTTTATCTCGCCAGGTAATTTTGCAATATGGATGAAGATGAGCCTTAAACATTGTTCTGCCTCTCGGCTTGAGTTAAGATTGAATTAAAGACAACCTGCCTTTAGTGTTAGCAAGGGCTATGCCATAATTCGCTCTGTTAGCAAGTCGCGGAAGATATAAATATAAAAGGCGGCGTAATCTCTCCAAATAACTGAAATTAAAGACGGAGATTAGACGCAAAGCCTTGTTATTCGGGAATCAAGGAAGGTGAGAAAGGTTTGCGGTTGACAGATGGGGCTGGAAATATTTCTTTATTTAATTGCTGCTGCCGGCGGGATCTATAGAACACGGAAGTCACTCAATGTCAGTGTTCGTTATTGTTACAGGAGGTGTCCGTTATCGTACAAGTAATGACTTGTTGGTTAGTAATTGTTATTTGTTAAAGTCATTAAGAATTGTTAAAGTCACTTTTGCGGGTGGCAATTTTGGATAGATTTTTTTTTCATAGTCTTAAGTGTTGAGCTCGCATCCAAAAACGAATCTGGTTATGTAGAACTGTTTCAATAGAGAGAAAGAAATTTATGGAACTAATTAATGTAAGTTGGAATGATATAAAGGAATACACAGATTGGCTAACTCGAAAAACTGGCAAGCAATATCGTTTGCCGAGTGAATCGGAGTGGGAATGGGTAGAAGATTGCGCAACACCTTCATATTATATATATTTTTCACGATGGTTCACCTTTCACTACAAAAAATTGCATGATTCATCAGCTATTCGGTGTTTTTGTAATCCCACAGTAACGAACAACCAAATTGTAAAACCTGTACCATTGAATTGATACTATTCTACAGCCAAGGACATAATTATCCAGTATCGGTACTTTTAAGATGACAAATTTTGTACAGATACTATAGGAGATATCTGCAATTTAAGCTCATTTGCGATTAGTTGGAGTTACATGCAATTTTGAAAGTGTTTATCTATTGCAGATATATTATATATCGTTAGGTTGGTTATTCAGGCAAGCCTGCCTTACGCATACCGTCAATAAGGAGTTTTTTAGAGGCCTCGTCTTTAAGCGCGATCTGCTTAGCATAATTTTCCGCTGAGAATTTGGGATTTATCCTAAGCACTTCTGCTGCTTCAGCATGTGCATCCGCCTTCCGCCCTAATTTAACGTAGCATAAAGCTAAGTTCAAATGAGAAAACATATCATCGGGTTGCAGC
>DATFMK010001034.1:0-13499 GCA_035267005.1 Balneolales bacterium | reverse complement strand
CTTTCAAGCCGTTATGTCCACCATCTCCACCATTGGGACGTAAACGGACTTCCCCCGCGGGTAAGTTAATATCATCGAGGCAAATAAGACAATTTTCGAGAGGTTCATTGTACCAGTTCAGTGCTGCTTTGACGGCACTCCCGCTTCTATTCATATATGTTGTTGGCAGGATAAGAATAGTTTTATTCCCCTTAAACTGACCAGTACCCACCAGAAAAGGCCCTTTACCCTTTTTAAAAGAGATGTTCAGTGTTTCAGCTAATTTATATACAATACGGAACCCGACATTATGCCGGGTTCCGTCATATTCATCACCGATATTTCCAAGCCCAACGATAATCGGCATTATATAAACAGTTCAGTGATTAAAAAATTTATAATCAGACTATTTTATTCTTCTGCTGGTTCTTCAGCTTCAGCTTCGCCTTCTACTTCCGCACCTTCTTCTGCGGCTTCTGCCTCTTCTTCACCTTCAGGCATTGGAATAACAGACTCAAGACCTGCTAATCCGCCACGTGGTGGTTTAATAGTGGCAACGGTTCTGTCGGCTTCGATCATTGGAGTAACATCTTCTAATTCTAAATCACGAATGTGAAGCGAATCACCAATTTTTAATTCGGAAATATCACCGGCTAATTCAGCGGGAATTTGAGCTGGCAAACATTTCACTCTGATTTTACGGAGCGGTTTGAACAGACGTCCACCTTCTGTAATACCTGCTGCGGTACCTGATAATTCGATAGGTACGGTAATGATAACTTCATTTTTATCAGCCAGAGCATAAAAATCGGCATGAAGCGGACGATCAGTGACCGGATGAAATTCCGTTTTTTTCAGGATGGTATCAATTTCTTTACCACCTTCTAATTTTAATTTGATAATTTGAACCCGTGGAGAGCTGAGTATTTTTTCAAGGTCAGCTTCAAAAACAGAAAAATGTACATTTTCTTTCAATTCCGGTCCATAAACTACAGCCGGAACGTACATCTCATCTCTGAGTTTTTTGGCGTTATTAGCGCCTGTTTCGCGGGCTTGGGTATTGAGTTCTACTATATTTGGTTTTTGCATGATCGTTTCAAATGTTTTTAGTCATCAAATAACGAACTGATGGTATCATCGGTATGAATTCGTCGTATTGCTTCAGCAAAGATACCAGATACACTAAGTATCTTAATTTTATCTGATGGTTTTTTCAATGTAACAGTATCGGTGACCACCAGCATGTCAATCGGTGAATCTTCGAGACGTTGATAAGCAGGTCCCGACAGTATCGGGTGTGCACAAGCTGCGACAATATTTAATGCTCCTCTTTCTTTAAGGGAACTTGCAGCGTTGGTTAATGTGCCGGCTGTATCAATAAGATCATCAACGAGGAGAATATTTTTATCTTTTATCTCCCCGATAATGTTCATGACTTCAGCCACATTTTGCTTTGGTCGACGTTTGTCGACAAAAGCCAGTCCTGCGTTGAGTCGTTTGGAATAAGCCCGTGCCATTTTCAGACTACCTACATCCGGCGCAACGACGACGAGATTTTCAATCGGATTTTGTTCAAAATATTCAATAAAAATACGGCTGGCATAAAGATGATCGAGAGGGATATCAAAAAATCCCTGAATTTGCGGTGCGTGCAAATCCATCGTTAAAATCCGGTCAGCTCCTGCCTGAGTTAGCAAATTTGCCATCAGCTTGGAGGCTATAGATACACGCGGTTGATCTTTTCGATCCTGACGCGCATAGCCAAAATAAGGAATCACAGCCGTTACTCTGTCGACCGATGCACGTTTAGCCGCATCAATCAACATCAGTAGCTCGATGATATTGTCACCGGGAGGTGGTGTAGATTGAATAATAAAAACGTCTTTCCCACGTATACTTTCCTGAAATTTTACATATAATTCTCCATCAGAAAAGTTTTTGATTGTTACCTTTCCCAGGCTAGTACCATATTGTTCGGCAATAGCCCTGGCTAACGCAATATTGCTGCGACCTGCAAATATGGCAAGAGGCTTTTCCAAGTGACTTTATTATTTTCTTAGGCTTTAAAAAAAATACAAAAAGGATGGCTCAACAAGGGTCATCCTTTTCTGTTTATTAAATGTGTTGCCCGGGGAGGATTCGAACCCCCACTGACGGGACCAAAACCCGCTGTCCTGCCTTTAGACGACCGGGCATTGAGCTCTAAATGACAGATCCCAAATCTATTAAATATATCAACTCGTGTCAAGTCTTTAATGCGTATTTCATAATTTTACAGTCTTGACACTCACCGTTTTTGCAATAATGTTTAAACTGAAAAATAACTCCCAAATGATGTCTAAAGTATTTAGATTCCAGACCGGTAGCCTTGAATTTTTGGGATATTTTTCGGGGAACCGGTATCTGGTAATTTTGCCATAAATTAAAAGCTTCTTTTTGTAATTCCGAATGGTTTTGTTGGATGCCTAACAGATATAAAGATGGCAGAAATACGGTGGCAAATAGTACATCTTGTCGATTTTTCCCAATGGGTTCACATATTCCATTTCTTATCTTCATAAGATGAATCCACACATCATCGATCTGATCCATCGAAAAAGGAGATGGGATCTCAATTAGGTTGGATAGCAAATTAGCCGCCTGGGGTATGCGAATATCGGGCTGATTTTTGGGACGAGTTCCTGAGAAAGACCATTCCGTTCTTGACATTTCAGCACGATCTGAATGATTGGATAATCCGGATAATTCCCATAGCATTTGTTTTATTACAGGAGCCTTTTGATTGCCCCCCTCCTTTTTTTTAAAGAAAAGCGAACAAAGATGTTTCATAGCTTCCCGGTTATCACTGATTCCAAGTCCGTCGAATAAACCAAAAGTCAATGCGGTTTTCCATGCCGGAAAATTTGTTTCCATTTGTTTGAAGTGCGGGGAGAGTTGATCTACCTTGTACTCAAAATATTCGGATCGTGAATCTTGCCATTGTTCCTGTATGATATTAACCGGGATCTCCTTTAAGAATCCGGAGCACGCCAGCCCATGAAACTTGTTTTGCCGTTTAAAAATTGAATGAATTTTCGACGATATGTACGGTTTTAAGAGCAATGTGAATGGCTGGGTGCCATCATAACGGGTGACGTCGCATAGATCTTTGTCGAACAATACGACATGTAATATCACATTGTTGTACCGTTCATCATTTTGATGATTATGTTGAAACCAATCTTTTGCATTAAGATGTAATTCAACAGCGCCGTGAAACAGCAATCCATCAACTTTAATAACCGCATCGTGGAAATCGGGTCCGTCTCCCTGATTTAGTTTACCTTGATGAATAATAGTGATATTCTTACCGTGTAAGGATATCAAACGCCTGAAATCAAAATATAGGTTGGACCAGATATATTGAAAAAGGCGTTCGTTCATTACGTGTTTCGGTTATTCAATTAATTCACTTTCATCAATTCCCAGATTTTCAGTAGCTACATATAAATCCGGTATGGTATTATGCATATTGGAACGCAACATCTGAAGACGTTTCTCAGTGGTGTCAAGCGCATTTTTACTATTCTCCTCAACCCAGTCAACAAGATCCTGAGTCTGAGATGTAATCCATTTCCTGTTTTCTTTTCCCGATCTGGGTGTCATTAAAAAACCAAGCGCAATTCCGCTTAGAAAGGAACCGGCACTCAGAAGTAAATATGTGATATTCGATTTTGTAGCAGTCATAACAGTTTAGTCCTTTCTCTTTTATTTATAGAAGACTGTGCAAAACCGCTCAAGCTTTGATCTTGAACAAAAGCCCTGGTTTTGCAAAGCCTTCTTATACTTATAAGATCACTAAAGTCCCCTATCCTTACAATTTTTTTTGATGATTATTTAGAAATCTATGATTGAGTATATATATATGTAGAGAACGAAATTAAGATGGTAACTTAGTATATTATAAATGAAATAACCTTTTTTAATATTAACAATATGAAAATCTCATATTTAAAAATTTTTGATAGAATTGTGTATTTTTTATCATATGACTAGAAGAATATTAATCATATTACTTGCATTTATATTCGTGGGTGCCGGGCAAGTTCAAATAAGTAAATTTAAAGCTCAGGTCTCTCAGAAAAATAGTCATGAAATACTAGTTAAATGGACCGTAAATTCTGAAGCTGGTGTAAGTCAGTATCGTTTGGAACGAAAGATGGTACAAAACAATAACTTTAAACCATTAGCAAAAATTACTGTTAGCACTTCGGATCCTCCAACTAAAACATACCAATATATCGATAAGAGTGTATTTAAAACCACCGCCGGAACAGAGCCCGTAGTCTATGCATTATATGTTGATTACAATAATGGAGTGGAAGAATATAAGGGCCAGGCGGAAGTTAATTATGCTACAACGGCTATTAGAAGAACCTGGGGCAGTATAAAAGCAATGTTCCAGTAATAACAGGTAAAACTTTAATTTAAAAAGCGTAATGCCGGCAAAAACCTCAGTACAACTAATGAGTAACGAACGGATTAACAGGAGCGTAATCCGTATGGCGTATCAAATATTTGAAGAATGTCGTGGAAGCTCCAATTTGATAATTTTGGGTATTGAGAGAAGGGGTGTAAAATTGGCTCAGTTGATAAAGAAAGAGTTAGAAAAAATAACTCAATCAACAATTCCACTCGAAACTGTATCGGTCAGGGGAGTTAAAGATGAAAGGCAACATTTACCGATTGATATAGCCGGTAAATATGTCATTTTAGTGGATGATGTTATTTTTAGTGGAAAAACGATTTATAAAGCCATTCAGGGAATAGCGGATAAAGGCGAACCCCGGAAAATGATGGTTGCCGTTCTTGTAGATCGCGGACATCGGGAATATCCTATAGAAGCACAATTCGTTGGCCTCGAAAGTCCGACCAAACTCGATGAACATGTATCCGTCTCATTTTCAAAGGATGGGGATCCTTTGGAAGTCATTCTTGAAAAAGGATAATTGTATTATTGTCATTGGAATAATGATTAGCATAAGATCCCTGTATTAATATAGATATCGACAACTATCGGTAATTTTTTGGTGTAGTAATATTTGAGATCGGCACGTTCTAATCAGTAGGCCTAATAAAAATTTAATTAATCGTTATACAATCAGGAGTAATTGCAATAATTATATAATCAATAACTTAGAAAGATGTTAAAAGGAAAAGGAATCGTGATAAGCTGCATTTTATTTGCAATGGGAATCTTATTCCATCCTGGAAAAGGATTTTCACAGGATAATTTTCATATTAAACCCAACAGCTTACCTAATAAAAATACCCTGGCCAATGTAACGATAACTAAAGCTAAACGGGATACCGTGCCCAAATGGGATGTTAGTTTTGTAGGTGGGTTAAATGGAAATCAGGCGGCATATTCCAATTGGGCTCAAGGTGGGGTGAGTTCTATGGCTATTACAGCTTCAACTTTGTTTAATGCGAATTATACCAGTCAATGGATTGGTTATAAAGCCGTTGTTAATTTGAAATACGGACAAACGCGTTTACCAGGAAATGATATTCGCAAAACGGATGATATTATAAGTATTAATAATCAATTTAATTATTTCTTCTCACAAGACCATCTCAGCTTGTTTGGTGCGGTCGATTTTCAGTCTCAGTTCGACAAAGGTTATAAATACAATAACAATGCACCAAATATTTTAATCTCCCGATTTTTGGCCCCGGCATATATAACGGAATCTTCTGGTTTAGCCTTTCAGGCCACTAAATTTTTAAGTGTTCAAGGTGGTTTTGCTTTAAAACAAACCATTGTCAGAGATACGAGTTTGTCGATGCGGTATGGTTTAAGGCGAGGACGTGCATTCCGTTCAGAAGGTGGTGTTTCAACGGCATTAAATCTAAATCTGAATGTTATGAAAAATGTGACACTTACGACCAGTTTCGTTTCTTTCACAAGTTTCCTCAAACCGGTAACCAGTACCGATTTTTCTTTTAATAATGAGCTGACGGGAAAAATTAATAACTTCCTAAACGCCAATCTACAGTTCGCTATGGTGTATAATGATGATATCACTAAGGCGTTGCAAATAAAACAGGTATTAGCTCTTGGTTTTAATGTTAGAATTATATAATTGATGACATCTTATACACTTAGTCTGTTAAACAGCAAACTGAAAGAACTGGATGAATGGAGGGATTCGTTTGGCTCTTTTGAGATTGATGATTCTCAAAAAGTATCGTCTGATAAAATTGAGGATGTCTTTAGTCAGCTTATTGATCGGCTAAAAGGCAATTATCCGTTTCATCATCCCCAATATGCAGGGCAGATGCTTAAGCCACCGCATGATTTGGCCTGGGCGGCTTATGCTTTAGCTATGACGATTAATCCCAATAATCATGCGTTGGATGGGGGACCGCCATCTTCTGAGATGGAAAAGGAAGTGATAGCTGATTTGGCCCGTATGGTTGGTTTTGGCGATACCTATTTGGGTCACCTGACAAGCAGCGGTACGATTGCGAATTTGGAGGCCTTATGGGTGGCGCGTAGTTCTCATCCCGGTAAGTCTATAGCATATTCGGCTGCGGCTCATTATACGCATTCCCGCATGTGTCAGGTTCTCGGGGTAAAAGGTGTGGAGATTCCTGTAAATAGTCATGGTGTTATGGATGTCGATGCTCTCAAGAATGTTTCTGATGATATTGGAACTGTTGTCGTTACTTTAGGCACAACAGGAATGGGATTGATGGAAGATCTGCCGGAAATACTGGATTACTGTAAAAAAAATAAAATCCGGGTTCATGTCGATAGTGCTTATGGAGGATTTTATAAGCTTTTATCCGGTCATCCCTTGATGCGAGGTCCGGTTTGGGATGTTGTTGATCAATGTGACAGTTTTGTGGTTGATCCACATAAACATGGATTGCAGCCGTATGGCTGTGGTTGTGTATTATTTCGTGATCCTGCTGTCGGAAAGTTTTATAAACACGATTCTCCTTACACCTATTTTTCTTCGGATGAATTGCATCTTGGTGAAATCAGCCTCGAATGTTCAAGAGCGGGCGCGGCCGCGGTTGCATTATGGACGACATTGCAGTTATTTCCTCTTAAGGCCAAAGAAGGTCTGGGATTGATTTTGGAACAATGTCTTGTGGCGGCTATAGACTTTTACAAGGCGCTTAAAGAATCTGATCATTATGAACCGGTACTGAAGCCAGATCTTGATATTGTCGTATACTTCCCCCTTGGAGATAATATGACCACGTCGGACATTTCCAGACGATCCAATGATATTTTTTCAGTGGGAATGAAAGACAAAGAAAAGGGACTTCATTTAAGCTTGTTTCGCCTGGAATCTTCATTTTTTGCGGAGCATTTTCCTGATATTAAGATAGATTCTGAGTCAGTTACCGTTCTGCGAAGTGTAATGATGAAACCGGAACACCGGCTTTTTGTTCCTGAATTAATGCAACGACTGGAACAACTCTGGGAACAAACTCATTAATTTTGCTCATCTTTTTTATCAGGGGATAACCTATTACCGCCGGAATAAGTCCCAACATTAAATGGTCGTGACGGATCTCCGGCAAGATATACAGTTTGTGTGGGGAAGGCGAAATCGATGCCTTCAGCATTAAAACGTTCCAGTATCTCGAAATTAACCTTCTGACTAAAATCCATAAACTTCCAATAATCTGGTGGATGATACCAGTAGATTACCAGTATATCCAGCGATGTGCTTGCAAAATCGCTGAAATAAATACGTGGTGGTAACTCAGGATCCATTCCTTCATGATTATCAAGGATATCATTCAGGATATCCAAAGCTTTCTGCAATTTTTCAGGCGTAGTATCATAAGTCACTGTTACCGTCATGACCCGTTTGATGAAGGGACGTTTGCCGATATTGTGGATCGTCATATTGGCCAATTGTCCATTGGGAATGGTGACCATATGACCGTCTAATGTTCGTATCCTTGTGGAACGGAAACCCACTTCTTCAACAGGTCCGTCATAACCTTCGACGGTGATTCTATCTCCAACTTCAAACGGTTTGTCAGAAAACAGAACAAGGGAACCGAAAAAGTTTTTTATGGTATCCTGAGCGGCTAAAGCAACGGCTAAACCACCGACACCAAGACCGGCAATGATCGAAGTGATTGGTTTATCGCTGAGCGTTTGGGCAACCTGAAGTAAGATCAGAATAACAACCGTAACCCGCAGCGATTTGACGACCAGTGGTACCAGCATATCATCGAGTTTGCTGGCTGTTTTTTGCGAAAACCGATCCAACCAAATTTCGACGATATCCACAAGATTATAAATAACCAATCCTATTGCAGTAATAACAAGAATGGTAGTTGTGGTCACCACGATGCTCTGAATCACTGAATTCATGACCAGGACGTTTATACCGGCCTTCAATCCAAGTGTAAATAGCAGGAAAGTGGAAGAGCGGGATATCGAACTCAGCGCAACCGCAAAAATTTTACTGTGTTTTTTCTCATATAAGTCGGCGCCGCGCTGAAATAAATATTTGGCAACTTTACCTGCGATCAGGGATAAGACAATAATTAAGAACAGGACGATTATACGCCAAAGTTCATTGCCCGCCAATGAAATCTCGGATAAAATTTTTAAAACACCATTATTTTGGGCTGCTTTTTGAAGACTGTCTACTAAACCCATTCGCGTCAAATAAATGTACTGTTTACTGATTAATAAGCTTTTTCGAATAGTTATATAATGTATGAAATATAATACAGAGATGGGGTTAACTTAAAATTATAAATAATAGAAAAGTTTGTTATTTAAAAAAACCTTGGAGGTCTTCAAAACCTCCAAGGTTTAGTTTTAGCATAACTGAAAATTAAACGTCGAACTTAATTCCTTGCGCAAGAGGCAATTCGGTACCCCAATTAATGGTATTGGTTTGACGGCGCATATAACCTTTCCAGGCATCCGAGCCTGATTCACGTCCGCCTCCGGTTTCTTTTTCACCACCGAATGCACCGCCAATTTCAGCGCCACTGGTCCCGATATTGATATTGGCAATGCCACAATCGGATCCTCGTCCGCTCAAAAATCGTTCGGCTTCCCGAATATTTAGTGTAAACATAGCCGAGCTGAGTCCCTGAACCACTCCATTATGAATCTCGATGGCTTCATCGAGATCTTTGTATTTAATGAGATACAAAATCGGTGCGAACGTCTCTTTTTGAATAATATCAAAATCCTTTTGAGCTTCACAAATGGTTGGAACTACATATAAACCATTCTCGAAATCAGAACCTGACAAGACGTCTCCGCCATAAAGAATATTTCCACCTTCATCGTTGAGCTGTTTCAAGGCTTTCTGCATGTTATCAACCGCCTCTTTATCGATAAGCGGACCAACAAGCGTGTTCTCATCAAGTGGATTTCCGATTGTAATATTTTTATAAATATTCACCAAACGATCTTTGATTTGATCGTAAACGGATTCATGAATAATAAGTCGGCGGGTTGAGGTACAACGCTGACCGGCTGTTCCGACGGCACCAAATACGGTTGCCCGAACTGCCATTTCAATATCAGCGTTTTCTGAAATAATGATCGCATTGTTTCCACCTAATTCAAGTATCGTTCGTCCGAGACGAGCGCCTACGGTCTGGGAGACTTGTTTTCCCATTCGGATCGATCCAGTAGCGGAAATTAATGGGACCCTATTATCATTGGTCATCATTTCACCAATCTGACGAGCACCGGTAATCATATTAAAAATGCCATCCGGCAGATTATTTCGCTTTAACACTTTTGAAATAATATTATTAACGGCGATACCACATAATGGAGCTTTTTCAGATGGTTTCCATATTACTACATTTCCACAAACGGCGGCAATCATGGCATTCCAGCTATAAACGGCCACTGGAAAATTGAAAGCACTCACAATCCCGACAATTCCCAAAGGATGATACTGATCGTACATCCGGTGTTCGGGACGTTCGGATTTCATCGTGAAGCCATAGAGTTGTCGTGACTGACCCAGGGCGAAATCACAAATATCGATCATTTCCTGAACCTCACCCAGACCTTCCTGATAGATTTTGCCCATTTCATAAGAAACCAACTTCCCCAATGGTTCTTTGTATTTGCGTAATTCGAGTCCGATTTGTCTTACAATTTCTCCCCGTTTTGGAGCGGGTGTGGAACGCCAAACTTCAAATGCTTCTTGTGCACTTTTTATGACTTTTTCGTATTCGTCACTGGTCGTCACTGAAACTTTACCAATCTCAGAGCCATCTGTTGGCGTATAACTGGTAATAAAATTTTTACTTACGTCTCCGTAGCGATTTTGACCGGTCAGGGTCCCCTTGTTTTCTTTATTAATACCTAATTCTTTTAAAAAATCCATACTTGATGTCATATTTAATCATTAATGTTACTTATTGAAAATAGAAGCGTTTTCGTATGATCTAAGACAATATAATTATAGAACCTTTCGAATACACAACCGTTTGTCAGGTTATGTAAAGTTTTAAAATTATTGGTTAACAGAATGATAAAATATTCTCCAAAATTAAAATTTAGCATAAAAAGGGAGATTGGGAAAAATGTGGGTATCCCAGGTCGGTTCTGCTTGTCTGAATTTATCGGCGTAAGCTTTAGGATGAACTGTGTACAATTTTCTGCGAACATTTTGTTTTTGCAGCCATCCTTCAATAAATAATTCATTTTGAGCTTCAACGCAGAGCACGATTACATTTCGCAGCTCTTTTTAGCGTCCTCAAAAATGAGGAACGGGTTATCTTTTATAAGTTCCCTTAGTTACAAAAAGGCTTTGCAAAACCAGGAATTTTGTTCAATATCAAAGCATGAGCGACTTCGGAACCGCAGCATCCCGAATGCTTTCGGGATTCGAGGATTTTGAAGTCGCAAAAATGCAGATATTGGAAAAAAGAACAGTTTTGCATAGGCTTCTGATAATGTAACAATATCTCTTTCGATATGACCGGACTTTAATTATACTCAAGCAGTATGAAAAAACTAACCAAAATATCAAAACGGCAAACAACCTTATTGCGAAAGATTACCCGTAAAAGGTTTCGGTATGAATATCAATTGTTCATCGCTGAGGGGAGACGAACAGTTAAACAAATTATTGAAAATGGGCAATTGTCAATCGATTCCATTTACTTTGATGAATCCACAAGTTTGTGGGAAAATGCTCACTGGAGAAAGATTTTGGATTCTTATGCAACTTATAGGGTACCCAAAGACGAATACCTTGAAATCTGTGATACAGAAAATCCCCAAGGTGTTTTTACCGTGTGTAATATACCAGCACCCGTTTCCATATCTGAATTAGGTAAGAAAAAAGGTCTGATTATCGTAATGGATCGTATTCAGGATCCAGGTAATTTAGGTACTATGATTCGAACCGGCGTTTGGTTTGGTGTTACCGGAATGATACTTGGCAAGGGGTCTGTTGATTTGTTTCATCCGAAAGTTGTGCGAAGTACAGCGGGAGCTACAGGTGCTTTGCCATTTGCGATATCATCAGCGGCAGATGCCTTAGAACAACTGGAAAACTCAGGCTGGCATATTTCATTATTAGATGGAAAACCGGGAGCGGAAGATTTAACCACTATTATTCCGGCTGAAAAAAATGTACTGGTAGTTGGCAATGAAGCCGGTGGAATTGATGAGAAGCTGTTTAAAGAGTCAAGAAAACGCGTGGCCATTTTAGGGGATCATAAACAACAAAATGTAGAGAGTCTCAATGCGGCTATGGCTTTGGGAATTGCTATATATGCTTTCCATAGAAAAAGTATATAGCGAGAAATAAAATATTAGTGAATTTCAAGGGACCACTTGAAGCATACTAATCGAATGATTATGATTCATATATAAACCATACTATTCCGTTTATTACAAGCCTATGCCGCGCACTAAAAAGAAGACTTTCGTACTTGACACCTCCGTTCTTTTATATGATTACAATGCTTTATATAGTTTCCAGGAACATGATGTCGCCATTCCTATTACCGTTTTAGAGGAGCTCGATCAGTTCAAAAAGGGAAATAATGTAATCAATATGCATGCCCGTGAATTTAGTCGCATCCTGGATAAGTTATCGGGACATAATATGCTTCAAAACTGGATTTCTCTGAATGGTACCAATAAAGGTAAATTCAGAGTTATTATGGATCAGACTTCAGATACCGACGCCAACAAAGTGTTTGGTTCCCAAAAGAATGATCATAAAATTTTAAATATGGCGCTCTCATTATCACAGAAAGAACCGCGCCGAAATGTTATACTGGTTACGAAAGACATCAATCTTCGGGTTAAAGCAAGAGCATTGAACATACCGGCGGAAGACTACGAGACCGGGAAGATTAAAGATGTCGATCAGCTCAATAAAGGAAAGAGCGAAATCAACGTTCAGGATCCTGAACTAATTGATCGTCTGTTTGAGGAAGACGGGGTTCCTTATTCTGAATTTATGGATGAAGAACCGTCTTGTAATCATTTCTTTATTTTAAAATCACCAAGTAACTCGGCCTTAGCCATTTATAAAAAGGAAACCGGATTAATAGAGCGAATACAGCAAGACAAAGCATATGGAATCAAACCGAGAAATGCGGAACAGACCTTCGCATTACATGCGGTGATGAATGAAGATATCCGTTTGGTAACTATAAGCGGGGTTGCCGGAACGGGGAAAACGTTATTGGCTTTAGCAGGTGCCCTGGAATGCCGACGGAATTATCACCAGATATATATGGCCCGGCCAATTGTCCCACTGAGTAATAAGGATATCGGTTATCTTCCTGGTGACATTAAATCCAAAATTAATCCCTATATGCAACCCTTATGGGATAACCTCGATTTTATTAAGAGTCAATATGGAGAACGAACGAAAGAGTACAAACGAATTGAGGATTTAGTAGAATCGGAAAAGTTGTTTGTTACACCACTCGCTTATATCCGCGGACGCAGTCTCTCCAATATATTTTTCATCGTGGATGAGGCTCAAAACCTGACACCTCACGAAGTAAAGACGGTCATAACCCGTGCCGGAGAAAATACCAAGATCATTTTTACCGGTGATATGTTTCAGATCGATACGCCCTATTTGGATTCACAGAGTAACGGGCTGTCTTATTTAATCAGCCGAATCAATAACAGTGATCTGTATGCACATATTCATCTTGAAAAAGGAGAGCGTTCCGATCTGGCTAATCTGGCAAGTGAATTACTTTAACCCGAATGATTCACGTAACCAATAAGAAGTAATACATACCTTATTGCAAATAAAATAACGTATAAAAAATAAACCGATCCTTGATTTTGAGGACATAAAAAAGTTGCGAAATTTGGTCGTGCTCTTTGTTGAAATTAAAAAAGCTTAATCAAGGCACTACAGAGTGTTTTCCATGCATATTTTTAATTTCGCTTTGATCACGATTAAATTTCTTGGTGAATAATCCGGATTAATGTGTTTTTGTAAGTTTAAATTTTGTTTTCAATATCGGAAATG
>DATFMK010001033.1:0-3970 GCA_035267005.1 Balneolales bacterium | reverse complement strand
TCTAAATATAAAGTAGAAGGACCGAACCTGTCTCTATCGATTCAGAGGGGATAAAAAGAGTAATACCCAGTGATGGCCTTCTGCTAATTCCCGTAAAAACTTCAAAAGCTATTCCATGTTAGGCTCTTTGATCGTGCAAGTAACGGTAGTTCCATGTTTGGGTTTGGACTGGACTTTAAGTTTGGCACCAATCATCTGGGCACGGTACTGAATTATTTTTGATCCCATTCCTGATGGATTTTTTTTATTTTCCTTAGGTGAAAATCCGATACCATCATCCGTGATGATCAGGGAATATTGATGATTGTGTTTTTTCAAATGTACTTTTAAGTGTTTGGCCTCGGCGTGTTTTACGGTATTGTGAACAGCTTCTTGCGCTATCCTGAATAAATTTGTCGATATGGTGTTATCGTTGATGAGAATATTTTTACTCATGACTAATTCACAGTCCAGATTATGATGTGATTTTGTATGCTCTATCAGCTTTTTTAAAGCAACCGACAAACCGTTACTTTCCAATTCAACGGGTAGTATGCCTTCCGTCATATACCTCACATACTCATCAGATTTTTTTATCAGATCCACTATTTCTACGGCTGTTTTTGCTAATTCCGGATCCTCTTCTTTAAGCTTTAATGCTAAGTTTTCACCAATTAAACGAGTACCTGTCAACATTTGGCCTAATTCATCATGGAGATTTTGACCAATATTCCAGCGTTCCTGTTCACTTAAATTCAAAATTTCTCTTTTTAGCTGTTCTTCTTCAGCAATATTCTTTTTAAGCCTTTTGTTTGATTCAACCAATTCATGAGTCCGCTCTTTTATTCGTTTTTCGAGTAATGAATTGATCTTATCAAGTTTGAGTTCCGCTTTTTTTCGTTCCGTGATATCGATAAAACTAATTACAACACCATCAATTCTATCATCTATTGTTCGGTAAGGTCTCATTCTCATCATGTACCATTGACCATTTACACTTTGAACTTCATGTTCAATAATTTTTAATTCACTCAGGACATTCCTTATTTCTTTGTCCAGATTGTCATATTTGATTTTATTTTTGATTTGTTCAATCTCACGACCAATATCACTTGGTATTAGGTGATACATATCTGTTGCTCGAGGTGTAAATCGCTTGACTCTGTAATTACGATCTAAAAATATCGTACCAATATCAGTAGCATCCATCAGGTTCAGTAGATCACTGTTCACCCGACTCAGTTCTTCGATTTTACTTTTCAATTCCTGATTTACTGTGGTCAATTCTTCATTCATCGACTGAAGTTCTTCTTTACTGGTCTCCAGTTCTTCCGTTGAAGATTGCAGTTCCTCGTTCATCGATTGAAATTCTTCATTAGAAGCTCTCAATTCTTCATTCGAGGTTTCATAATCCCGGATGGTTATCTGAAGTTGTTGTTTGGTTCGTTCGAGCTCTTCTTCAAGTTGTTCAATGACCGGTTCATATCCCTTGCCATCAAGTTTAGTTTCTTTCTTGGGAGGAGTCTCGATATCTTTTATTTCGACAAAATCGATGCGTGCATAGCCTTTCGATTGAGGAAAAGGTTGAATGATGATATTGTATACCTTATAATCCCCATTCACCTTTAAACTGACATTTTTTTCAACCCGGTCCGTTTCTTCTTTAAAAACCTGATATAAGGCGCGTCTCAAATCCAATCTGAGAGTATTATCAACAAGTTCGATGATGTTGTTTGTCGGTTCACCTTCCTTAAATCGAAGAAAATGTCCGGCATTATTGATCAAATGAACAATTTCAAAATCCTCATAAACGATAATACTTGGTGGGGCATATTGCCTTATCAAATCTTTCTGGTGTAATTCTTTTACGTTGATTCCCTTCGATTTATTAAATCCCGGAATTCCGGGTTTTGAGTTTGAGGTATCATTGAATGAGAGCTTGGTAAATTTTGTAAACCGTAAGTTGATAGAGTTGCGCTGGTATAACGATAACTTTTTGTTAATCGCCTGGAATAAGTTATTAGCGACATCGCTGGTTTCGGATAAACCAAGAAATAAATATCCATCAGGATTAATGGCGAAATGAAAGAGGTTGAAAACCAATTCCTGCATTTTCCGGTCCAAATAGATGAGCAGGTTCCTGCAACTAATCAGATCCAGGTTAGAAAAAGGTGGATCCTTCAAAAGGTTATGTACCGCAAAAAGGACCCGTTCACGCAAATCCGTTTTGATTCGATAGCCGTTGGTCTCCTGCGTGAAATAGCGCTTCAAGTGTTTAGCTGAAATATCAGAGGTTATGGATTCGGGATATAAACCACTCCGGGCCAGGTTTATAGCATTTTCGTCAATGTCGGAAGCAAATATTTGAAAATCAGGTGCATTATTCAATGTAGATCGATATTCGTCCAGTAATATGGCAATAGAATACGCTTCCTCACCTGTGGCACAGCCGGCCACCCATACCCGGATGAGTTCATTACCATTTCTATTGGCAAATAATTGGGGAATGATTTCCTTATTCAATTCCTGGAAGGCTTCGGGGTCTCTGAAAAAATTCGTAACGCGAATAAGTAAATCGCTGAATAAGGCGTTAACTTCAGCTTTTCGATTCTTTAGCAACCCAAGGTATTGTTGCAGAGAATCAATCTGATTCATTTGCATACGTCTTGTGATCCGCCGAAGAACAGTAGATCGTTTATAATGAGAGAAATTGTGTCCGGTAACTTTATATATAATGCTAAAAAGATCATGTAGGATTTTAGTTTCATCGGCGGGCATTTGTTCTTGTTCGAGTGGCAGACTTATTTTTAAACCCTGCTGATTAAATGTTACCAATTGTGTGGCCAATTGGGGCGCTGGTAAAACATAATCGATAATGCCGGTACTGATAGCACTTTGTGGCATACCTTCATATTCGGCATCTTCCGGATCCTGAACCATGGTCAAACCATTCAATTCTTTGATTTTTCTTAATCCTTTAGTTCCATCCGTGCCGGTACCTGACAGAATAATGCCGATAGCATTACTCTTTTGATCGACGGCAAGCGATTCTAAAAAAAAATCTATTGTGGACTGATGACCATATTCGCGGATTGATTTACTGGAGATCAGTTTTCCATTTTTTAAAGACAAAATTTTGTTAGGAGGGATGATATAAATATTATTTGGAAGAACATCCACGTTTTTCATTACCTGTGTGGTATTCATGGATGTTTTATGTTGTACAATTTCAGCCAAATTACTTTTATGATCAGGGGACAGATGCATAATTAACACAAATGCCAGTCCACAAGCATCGGGTATGTTAGAAAGGAAATCTTCAACGGCCTTTAAGCCTCCGGCAGAAGCCCCAATGCCTACAATGGGAAAATCTTTATTATGACTATTATTCGAAGTTGATTCAGGTGTCGGAGTAGCATTTTGTGTAGTATTATTACTCTTTGAAGGCATATAAATCTTAACTTTAGTATCATGATTACTGAGTGATTTTAAAGAAATCCTTAAAATCACTTTTTCCTTGATTATCAGAACCAGATAATCCTACTAATGAAGTGTTGTTTTTTTAGAAGACACCTAATCAGCTAATGAATTTAAGATATGTGATATCAGTATAAGAACTGATCATATCCTTTCCTATAGTACACAAATTTTATTCAGAATAAAAGCAAAGGCTTTGGAATATTAATGGTTTAGATTAAAAAGAGTGAAGGGCGATGTATGTTGGATGACATTGATCTTTTTGACTGATTTCAAAAGAATTCCATCACTTATCAGCCTGTGTTAAAATAACAATGCAAGTGACAAAGCACCTAAATTAATTAAGGTATCAAAAATTGATTTAAAGTTATCGCACAGGCTGTTATATAATGGGTATTTGAATAACGATGATAAGTATAGGTGCAAAATACGCAAAGAAAGGTCTTTATTTCCTCAATTAGATACAGTAGCTTAAAGGGTTCGTTAAAGACTTGGCTGAATCGTGTTTTTTTAA
>DATFMK010001032.1:0-5724 GCA_035267005.1 Balneolales bacterium | reverse complement strand
TGAGTCCTTCGGGAACATCGCCGTTAACAATACGCAATGCCAGACCTTCGGCGATGGCTGTTTTACCAACACCGGGTTCACCGATAAGGACCGGATTGTTTTTGGTACGGCGTGACAAGATCTGCATGACCCGCCGGATTTCATGATCTCTTCCAATGACCGGATCGAGCTTGTTTTTCTCAGCCATCTCATTCAGATTACGGGCGAAACGTTTAAGTGCTTGATAACGGCTCTCCGCATTCGGATCATCCACTTTTTGTCCGCCGCGGACATCCTTCAGTATTTTCAGAATATCATCTTTATTGATGCCTTCGTCGCGCAGAATTTGTCCGGCAACATTTTTACTTTCGGTAATACCGATTAAAATATGTTCGGAGCTGATATATTCGTCTCCCAGTTCCCCGGCAATTTTCTTTGCATCATCAAAAACCGCATTCGTATCATTTGACAAATATTGTCCTGATACCGACGCTCCCTTAACGATGGGTAATTTTTTTAATTCCTTATCTACTTTATCCGAAACACGACCAATCTGCACACCCATTTTCTTCAAAATAGTTTGCGATATACTATCGGGATCCGCCAGCATGACCTTCAAGATGTGTGCAGGCTCAAGCGCCTGTTGATTATTATTGGATGCCAAATCCAATGCACCCTGAATAGCTTCCTGAGCCTTTATGGTAAATTTATTAAAATTCATATGCGCTCTTATATAATTAATTTTTTATTTTTGTAATTAAATATTGCATATATCGTACCATTATAAATTGACTGACTATTTTACAGTGCTTTAATTATTTTTATGACGTTATTTACAACAGCCAGTCGACCTTTCTGCCATAACGCTTAATCTATTTTTAGAAGGCTATGCAAAACCGTTCTTTTGCCCAATATCTGCATTTTCACAACTTCGAAATCCTCAAATATGGTTAACATGCTGCGGTTCTGAAGTCGCTCAGGCTTTGATATTGAACAAAATCCCTGGTTCTGCAAAGCCTTCTTTTAAGTTACCTGAATTAAAGGAACGATCCTGACCATTTATCCATGTTTCTATTTCATTACGTCAATTTTCAACAGGATGTTTTTGAGATATACGCTTAATCATCTCTTTTTCCTCTCTGGAAAGTTTGGTAGGCAGTTTTACCATTAATTTGACATACAGATCTCCATATTCATTATCACTGCCAAATTTTGGCATGCCTTGTCCTTTAAGACGCATCAATTTGCCATTTTGTGTACCTTCTGGAATGGTTAATTTTATGGAACCGCCTATTGTCGGAACAACAATTTTACCACCAATAAGCATTGTATATAGATCAACGGGTACATCGGAGTAGAGATCGTCTCCCTTTCGTTCAAATTTATCATTGGGTTGTATTTTTATTCGTAAATACAAATCCCCACTTGGTCCGCCACCGAAACCCGGATTTCCTTTCCCCTTCAACTTTAAACGCTGACCATCTTTAATTCCACGGGGAATTTTCACCCGCATTTGTTGGCCATTTAACTCGAAACTTCGGCTACTGCCTGAATAAGCTTCCTGTAAACCGATTATGATTTCGGCTTCAATATCCCGGCCTGCTCTTTGTCGCTGACGATAATAAGTATCAAATGGTGATCGACGTTTCTGACGTGCTCCTCGTGCACCTGACATGCCACCAAAGATATTTTCAAAAAAGTCAGAGAAACCGCCACTACCAAAGATATCACCAATATCTCCATGAAACTCATAATGTGTTCCGGGTCCACCGGCCGTTCTTCCTTGTCCCTGTTGAGCATAGCGTGACCAGTCAAAATCATCTGGTCGGCCACCGGCTTGTTGGTACTGTTTCCAGTTCGCTCCTACTTTATCGTACCATTTTCTCTTTTCGGGATCACTTAACACCTCGTAAGCCTCCTGAACATCCGTAAACTTCTTTTGCGCATTTTTATCGTCCTGATTCACATCCGGATGGTATTTTGCCGCCAGTTTTCGATACGCTTTTTTAATCTCGCTTTTCGACGCATCTTTTCCGACCCCAAGTATTTTATAATAATCTTTATACTCCATAATCTTGTGACTACTTACTTTCTGCCTTCATTATTTAAACCTAAAATAACGTGAATTCGATATAACTATAGACTTATTTTGTTTCATATCCACATTTGGAAGATCTCCCACCCAAAAAGCGGGTCCGAGATGACGCCTTTGCGTGATGTTTTTTTAACATCAACATCATCTTCACCCATTCGCGTCATTTCGACTGGAGGAAGAAATCTTCAAAGTAACATATTTATTCATAGACGCTGTTTTTACGAAGATTTTATTTCGAACTCACGGTAACCCTAATTATTCACTTAACTAATTAGAAGTAATACATATCATATTGTAAATAAAGTAACTTATAAAAATAAATCGATCCTCGATTTTGAGGACGCTAAAAAAGCTGCGAAATTTGGCGATGCTCTGCTTTGAAACTAAAAATGCTTAATTTAGGCACCATATTGACTCTCATACGCATTTTTAATTTCGCCTTGATCACGACTAAATTTCTTGGTGAATAATCCGGGTTAAAATATTATCGAGTCGAATATCTGAAAAAACTTCATATATCCATACTACACTATTATACAGCAAAAAACCTGCCATAATTGCTATTTCACTCTTTTTAAACCTACTCTTATGTGAGGATTTTTATAATCCCGATAACAAAGATTTGGGCAAAAGTACGATTTTGCATCGTCTTCCCGGAATAAAAAAGCCCCTGCCAAAGATTGACAGGGGCTTTTACCTTTTGGGAAATCTTATTCAGGTATTAGTAAAGCTGAAATGCGAGGTATTCCTGTGTATTCCTATTCGGATCGAATACCTTAAGGAAAACTGCGCTTCCTTTATGAACTCCGGAAAGTGCTTTGGAAAAATCACCTTCGTTTTTGACGTTATATCTTCTTCCATCATATCCGGCTTCCATAATGACATCTCCTTCTCTGAGGCCATTGGCATAGGCCTGACTGTGATGATCAACATCAGTAACGATGACACCTTTGATATCACTACTAATACCGTAATTATCCTTCATTTTACTAGTTAAGCTGTGAACAGCAAAGTGAAGCATCTTTTCCAGCTTAGTAGTACTTGAACTACCACCACTTGCCACGCTATTTCCTTCAAGCTTGCTCATATCACCAAGCTTAACCTTGATATCTTTTTGCTTTCCATTTCTAAGAATGGTCAGTGTAACCTCTGTTCCCGGAGACGTACTTGCAATTTCGTTAACCAATTGATTGGCGTTTTTGACATTTTGACCATTTAGCTTCAATACAATATCGCCTTGTTTAAGTCCGGCTGCTTTAGCGGGATTACCATTTACATCAGCAATTAAAGCACCTTTCGTGTTTTTGAGCCCCATTGCCTGAGCCATTGTCGGACTAACAGATCGGATCATCACATTCAGGAAGCCACGTCTGACTTTTCCATATTTTATGATCTGATGCATAATTCTCTCCGCCATATTAACCGGAATAGAAAATCCAATACCTTGATTACCACCAGATTGTGTGGCGATGGCTGAGTTAATTCCCACAAGTTTGCCATCCATATTGACCAGTGCACCACCCGAGTTACCCGGGTTGATCGCTGCATCGGTCTGAATGTAATTTTCATAATGAGCAAGATGCAATCCTTCACGTCCTTTGGCACTAACAATACCTAAAGTCACGGTGTTCGATAAATTCGGATCCAACGGACTACCCACAGCCATTACAAGCTGACCAACATGCAGGCTATCACTGTTCCCCATTCTCATTACCGGGAGATTTTTTGCGTTAATTTTAATTACCGCAAGATCTGTTTTGGGATCGGTACCAACTACTTTAGCTGGCATCCGTTTACCGCCATAAAGCTGAACAACAACGGAATCGGAGTGGCTGACCACGTGGTTATTTGTCAGGATGTATCCATCACTCTTGACAATAACTCCGGATCCCATTCCACTTTCATGTTGTTCTCTGCGAGGATTTTGTTCAAAGAACTGGAAAGGACCAAAATTAAATGGTTGCGCACGCCCTTTAATTACCTTGCTTACATATACTGTTACGACAGTTGGGTTCGTACTTTTAGCGATGTTAACAAATGCATTGTTTAGATCCTGTAGGTTGTTCAAAGACAGGTTACTGGCCTTTTTAACAACATTTTTCTCTTTATGCGGATAAATAAACATCGATGCTTTTGATGCATTATCCGCTGTCGAGAACCGGAAAACTAATACAGCTAAAATAATACTTGCGGCTGCATAAATTATCTTCGGAAAACTTTTATTCATTATTAAACTCCTTTTATTTCACATAAACGTATTGCATGAACTACTCAAGTTAATGACGTCTTTTTTTAGTATTTCTTACAATTTATACAAACTAATAAGCCAATATTTTATTGTATTTATAATCTTTTCCTCTACCGATCGTTATTTTATATTTTTATAAAAAAAAGAACCGCAATTCATTGCGGCTCTTTTCAATATAATAAAACCAAGAGATTAACTACCACTCAATTGGAATAATTTACTTAATCTCTATTTGTTTACTCTCCTGTTGCTTCTTCTTTAATAATGACAAGGTCAAAATACCGTCCGCATAACTGGCTTCGATACTATCTTTATCGATATCGTCACTCAGGGTTAGTTCACGGGTAAATTCCCCGTATCCACTTTCAATGCGGTGATATTTACGCTCATTGTCCTCTTTCCACTTACGTTCTCCACTGATGATTAAGATATCATCTTTAATACTAATATTGATATCCTCTTTTTTGATTCCCGGAACGGCCACCTCTATCTGATAGCCTGTCTCATTTTCACTGATATTTAATTTTGGGGAGAATGATTTTTTGTCATTCTTGTACGAGACTGCCTCATTAAAAAAATTATCTAACACATCACTGAAACGATTCGGGAAGTCCGGATTATCAAAAATGTCAATTGGTGAAGTGGGTGTAAATCTTACAACTTTCATATCTGTTACTCCTGATATTTGGTGAATTTTATTTAATTAAATTTCATTATCATTTATAACAATCCCCGTACCAACTATTTTAATATGACATTTTAACCTATTGTTTATGTACTCTTTACAGTATACTGAATAAAGTTCAGGTTTATTTTTCCAAAATTGACAGATCACTTATCAAAAATGACAGTCTTATGATATAATTGCAGAATGGATGAGAACTCTATCCAAAAGTTGTAATTTGAATTTTGAGATTAAATAGAAACCATTTTAAAATAACACGAATTAGGGTTGCTTTTCCTGAATGATCAAAAAAGAAGCTACCGGGGATTTAAGTAATTTAGTTAGAATAGATTAATGGTTTAGCCCCCATAAATTAGTGTTTTGGACGCAGAGCGCCCCATTGCGCATTACCCCCCAGAGAGATGTAACGAGATAAGTCCTACTTGCCTCCATCCACTCCTCTCCTCCCATTACAAAGCCCCCAGCCTGTTTGAAAACATAAAATCAATTTTTGATACCCTAATTAATTTAGGTACTTCGCGCAATTTCGCTCTGCTTACCCACTTGCATTCTCCCGAATGGACCGGGACAAGCCCTCTCTAACATTAGGGAGGACATTTGCTCACAAGTTATAGCAATGGTCCTAAATTATTTAGGTTTTCATATTCATAAAAATACTTTTTAGACAGCCGCAACGAGGATAAAGATGCAGAGCTTCACGTTCAACATGACAACGCA
>DATFMK010001031.1:0-5076 GCA_035267005.1 Balneolales bacterium | reverse complement strand
TTCCCGCCGAGGACATCGGTATACAAGGGATCATGAGCAAGTCGGTTACCATCATTAGCGTCTTCGTAGCCATGCATCAGAGCGAATACACGCTGTTTGACCAGCTTCTCCACACTATGTCTGATCTTCCCGGGTTGACGTCGGTCGGGGATGAATCGGCTGATATCGCCGAGAAGGCCATGCTTGCGTTCCAGTTTTTCCAGGAGTATGATCGATCCGTCTGAGCTGATTTGATCCCCGTTAAAATCCACAGATACCGCTTTATTTCCTCGGTAAAATAGGGTAGTTTTCTCACTCATAATTGGGTGTAACTTAAGGCGTTAATTTTTTGGTTTAATAGCCTATAAGATAATAAGTTACACCCATTTTTTGTACCCCTTTCATGAATAATCCGGGTTAAACGCATTTTATCCAAATAAATTCATTCAATGATTCACATTAAAATATGTTGTATAGCCAATATTGAAGAAGCCCGGTTAGCCATTGCAAGTGGAGCGTCCGCTATCGGACTCGTCTCAGAAATGCCAAGTGGTCCGGGTGTCATTAATGAACATTCTATCAGAGAAATAGCAAAGCAAACCCCGGATTCAATATCCACGTTTTTACTGACATCAAAACAGGAGCCGGATGCTATTATTAAGCAACATCATTTTTGTGAAACGACAACCATTCAATTAGTCGATTCCTTACCAACAGACGCTTATCAAAAATTGAGAGAAGCTTTGCCGGATGTTGAACTGGTTCAGGTTATTCATGTGCAGGATGAAAGATCTGTTGAATATGCTGTAAACATAGCCTCACAAGTAGACACCTTATTACTGGATTCCGGAAATCCGGATCTAAAGGTTAAAGAATTGGGCGGTACCGGCAGAACACATAACTGGAATCTAAGTCGTCAGATTGTATCTTCTGTAAAAAAGCCTGTATTTTTAGCAGGTGGTTTAAAACCGGATAATATTCGTGAAGCAATAATAAAAGTACAACCATACGGTTTAGATGTTTGTAGTGGTGTACGAACCAATGGACGGCTGGACCAACAAAAACTGGAAAATTTTATGAAGGCCATTCCATAATCATTATTTTGTTAGTTGATTTACTAAACTTAAGGATATAAGAATCTCGAATTATGAAAAAAGCTGTTATAACCTCTATTCCTTTTGCGATTGTCATGACACTGATGTTTTATCTGATGAATGACACGGGCTTGGTTCAGGCAATCATTTCAGGTTTACTTTCCGGTTTCATCTGGATTGTTTTCCTCCGCTTAATGTCGCGTCTTTTGTATAACAGCATCAAGAAGAAAGTATATTTCAGACCCCGCTCAAATGAAGAATTAATATTTGAATCTCCTGCAAATCATTTCAAAAATAAAGAAGCTGTTGGCGGCTTGTTATCTATTACAAATGAACGGATTGTTTTTCAATCTCATGATCTCAATTTACAAAATCATAAGTGGGAGATCTCGACTTCCGACATCAAAAAATTAACGGAACGGAAAACATGGGGCATCATTCCCAATGGCCTGACAATAGAAACAAGTAAAAACGCCATCGAAAAATTTGTGGTTGATGAACCGGATAAATGGGTTCGGATTTTTAAACAGCTTAGTAAATAGCTTATGAGTACATCATCTGAAACAGACGATGTAACCGGAAAAACAGCTCTAATAACCGGCAGTAGCAGAGGCATTGGAAGTGACATCGCCCGCACATTTGCAAAAAGAGGGCTGAATGTCATTATCAATTATAACCACAGTCCGGCCCCTGCCAAAACATTATTACAGGAAATCAAAAATGAAGATGGCTCTGCCATTATTGTAAAAGCCGATGTTTCAAAATCTGATGAGGTTCTTGAATTAGTCAATCAGGCAAAGAAAATATTCGGAAGTATTGATATTTTGATCAATAACGCTGCCATTGCTAAAAAGCAGAATATTAAAACTGTTACGGAATCAGATTGGGATCAAATTATTGAAGTGAATCTTAAATCCGTCTTTTTAATGACTCAGCAAGTATTGCCAGAAATGAGAAAGCACAAATGGGGACGAATCATTAATCTCAGTTCGGTAGCGGCTTTCAAGGGCGGACTTGTGGGACCTCATTACACGGCATCCAAAGCAGGGATTCTCGGATTAACACGCTATTACGCATCACGGCTTGTTAAGGAAAACATCACGGTTAATGCCATTGCACCGGCCATCATCGAAACCGATATGGTAAAAAAGGCCAATCTGGATCATGGAATTATTCCGGTCGGTCGTTTTGGTCAGCCTCGCGAAGTATCCGAAGTAGCATGGATGCTTATTCGAAACGGTTACATTACCGGACAAACAATCAATGTGGATGGCGGGTTATATTTTAAATGAAAAATGAATAATTAGTAATGAGTAATCACTGCTGTCCGGGAAAAATTTTTATGTTCGTATCGGGCCGACATTCCGTATTAAATTAAACGTGAGTTTGAGATAAAAAACATTACTCAATGGTTTCAATGATGTAAGAATATCGTATCGCTCTAACGTTATGAATCTTTGGGTCGATAAAAAGGTACATAAAATTGCCAGCGGACGACAGTAATGAGTAATTTAAGTGATCAATAAAACAGTGATCATTTGGCCTTTTGTCTATTATCATTCTCTCATGACTAATGGAAGCCTATGCAAAACCGTTCTTTTGCTCAATCTCTGCATTTTCGCGACCTCGAAATCCTCGAATCCCGAAGCATTCGGGATGCTGCGGTTCCGAAGTCGCTCAGGCTTTGATATTGAACAAAATTCCTGGTTTTGCAAAGCCTTCTAATGATAAAAAGTATTTCAAATAGGAAATTCATAAATAATTGAAAATTAATAATTTACAAATTATTAATCGGACAACCATTTAATTTTGGTTCAACATAGATCTCTTACCTCTCTTCACTATTTCCGACCGGTAGAGTTTCTGACAGATATTAGTCATTTGCTCAGTAAACTTATGAAAAGCTTTGTATTCTATTTTGACATAGAAGCTTGTATTTACTTATTTCGTTTTCTTTATTAAAAAAATCCCTTTTATCTTAATCAATAGCTCTGTAATCAATTATTTTTATGATCCGATTACAATTTTCACCCTTATCAGATTAACCCGGATTATTCACCAGGAAATTTAGTCGCGTCTCGAAAGCTTTCGAGATAAAATGCGCATGAAAGGCACTTTGATACCTTGATTAAGCATTTTTAATTTCAACGCTGAGCATGGCAAAATTTCGCAGTTTTTTTTAGTGTCCTCAACATCGAGGATTGATTTATTTTATATAAGTCAATAATTAACAATATGATATGTATTTTTTTTGTTGGTTACGTGAATAATTCGGGTTAAACGCTTGCAATAAAACAGGTTGATTATAACATTCTACATTCTTTTATCGTTGTTACAGTCGTATTATTAATTGTATTATGTATTGTAAAATTTATTCTTAATCACTTAGACTATGGATGAAAATATTAAATCGGTTTTGATCGATGAATTAGGGACAACTAATTCTGAAGAGAATAAACATATCATCAATCAAATTGATCACGCATTTCTTGATGAGGAAATCAAAAATTTGAAGAACAGACTGAGAACGCGTAAAATTTTAGCCTTGATTTGTGTCGCGTTAGCTTTACTTTGTACAGGAGTGGTCGGATATAATTATTATAACATTGGGATGGGACTCCACGTCGTTATTTTACTTTTTTTGAGTGTGATTTTAGCAGCAACCGCTGGGTACGAAGCCATTGATATGAATAAGCGTGTCTCGATTTATAAAATTATTAAAGAACTTTCCGAGTAAAGATTTTGGCGTTTCTGATAACAAAAAACAGTTATAGTAAAATATCAAATCAGAGTCTGATAATTACGATTCCTCACTCAGTCTTATGTCTAAAATCATTTATCTTTCATTATTTATCGTAGTCATCGGGGTATTAAACTATTGGTTCTTCAATTCAAATAATCTTCCAAAGAAAAAGCCCATCAAAGTCACTTTTATCTGTTCTAATAAGAAAACTATTCAAGCTACATTTTACACTTCTAATGTT
Source organism: Balneolales bacterium (assembly GCA_035267005.1). Taxonomy (GTDB): domain Bacteria; phylum Bacteroidota; class Rhodothermia; order Balneolales; family DATFMH01; genus DATFMH01. Next base: position 1,019 of record DATFMK010001031.1, on the reverse strand, counting down.
TCTCTAAAATTGAGTGATGGACGTTCACTGACCTTATCACGTGCAATCTCCGCTTCCGGTGCGCGATATGTAGATCCCAAAAATCATATTGTTTTCTGGAATAAAGGGAATACCGCATTTATCACCGAAAATGATTCCACTACTTATAAAGGATGTGTTGTTAAGGGTGAGGACGATCTCGTTCACTTAAAAACTTACCGATCTCATTTTGATCATATCATTTTTCGTTATCCTGAAATATTTAAACTAAGGCATCACTCTGTAGATGATACAAGTGGCTGGAGTTATGCAAGTATCCAAAAGGGACGCTTGGCAGCACAGTTAACCACAACGAAATTGTATCAACCCAAAACTAATCTGGCTCGAGCCACATTTACAGTTGGTTGGAATAATCATCCCAAAGCAATACATGGTTGTTTATCAATTACTCACTCCCCCTCCTTTCATGTTGATACGGTCACACATAATCGTATCACTTATCTCCGATCCAATTATGTAGACGCTGGAGCCGGTAACTTTTATCATGTTGTTCGATATCGAACACTTAGAAATAATCGATGTTATTCAATTGAAGAAATGGTTCATTTCATGAATATTCATAATTATCCGGCAAATCGAGGCATTTCAAAATTCGATAGCGCACGTGTCTGGAAAGCATTAAACACGGTTTTTAATACTCTGATTTTTACAAAATGAGATTTCCGCAAGAAAAAAACATGGGAAACATAGTGATTATTCGCTTGGACTAAGGTCTTAAAGTGAAATATCATTAACCTGAATTTTTCACGTAAACTGCCAGAATCAATACATATCAAATTGAAAAACAATACCTTGTAAATAATAACGCTCACCTCAAATTTGAGGAATCTAAAAAAAGCTACGTAATTTGGCCGTGCTCTGCGTTGAAATTCAAAATGCTTAATCAAGGTAACAAATTACCTCTTATGCGCATTTTTATCTCGAAAGCTCAGGACATGACTAAATTTCTTGGTGAATAATCCGGGTTAACACTTATTTCG
>DATFMK010001030.1:0-2210 GCA_035267005.1 Balneolales bacterium | reverse complement strand
CACAGAATCATTGTGTGTTTTTTTCATTATTGCACCTCCTTACTCATCATCTTCATAAAGGGTATCCAGCGGGCTTTTGCACTGTTGGACCCGCTCGGGTATGAGGTGGAGGTAAATAATGGTGGATTTTAAAGAGGAGTGGCCGAGAAAACGCTTAAGGGTGTAAAGATCCATTCCCTGGTAGAGTGCGTGAGTAGCGAAGGTGTGCCTCAGACAATGAATACCGAGGCCCTTGGTTAGACCGGCTTTTTTTTTGCGAGGTAAAAAGCCGATTGTGCCGCGCCTTCACACAGGTGGGTTTGAGGCTTTTGACCGGCAAACAACCATTTGCCGGGACGATATTTATCCCAATAAATTCTAAGATCCACAAGCAGTTTGTGGGAAAGAATTGTGTAACGATCCTTTTTGCCTTTTCCCTGATCGACGCGTATCATCATGCGGTCAGGATCACTTTCGATGTGCTTGGGTTTAAGGCGTACCAGTTCACTGACTCGCAGCCCTGAGCTATAAACGGTTTGCAGCAACAGCCGGTGTTTAAGATTGTCAGCTGCAGCAAGCAACCGTTTTACTTCCGGCTGGCTAAAAACAACCGGTAGCTTTTTAACCCGGGGCCGGGGTGGGATTTGAAACTGGGTATCGTCCCACTTACAAATATGCCTGTAAAAGCAGACAATACCGGACAAATAAGAGTTGCAGGTACCCCAAGACAATTTACGTTCTTCAAGCAGATGGCGGATATAGTCCTGGATTTGGTCGTTGGTCAAGGTGTCGGGCGATTGCATGTAATATTTGGACAATAGCTTAACACCGGTTACGTAGCTTCTTTTTGTGTGATCGGAAAATCGTTGCAAGGTCATGTAGTTGAGAAATTGGGTTTTCAGTTCACTGGACATAAAAATACCTCCTTGGTAAAAAGTTAATAAAAAACGACGATTTACCTTGAAGTATTACAAAACAATATTGCTTGGATCAAGAGGTTAAAGTTGATCTGTGGATAAATTGCAGTCGGTGGGTCAACATTCTCCGCGAAGCGGATCAGTTCTTCTATATATATTTAATAATACCAGTGGCTTAAAGTTCAAGATACTCAAATGATGTACGAAACCGCTGCGCGGTAGTTTTACTGTGTATTTTTTTTCAGCGGAGGGGGGGTTAGATTTCAAAATTGCTTAAATTTTGCTTTTATTATTATAAACTTTGTGCCATACATACTGCTGTAATTATAATAAAAAATAGAAAGTGGATACTTTACCCATATAGCATATTTCGTGCCAACATCTCGGCTTCGTACATCATGTTTTATCAATAATCCCTGATCCAGAGATTTCACCGGCTGATTCGCCGATACGGCCAAGACTCAATTAAGAAGTTTTGGCCTTTTCTTTGCCGGGACTATGGATAAAACTCTTATTAGATAGCACAAAAATTTAAGCTCTCTAAAAATTTCACTTATCTTGCCATTATGTGAATATTACTAATAATTCAAATATGTTATAAGTATCTTAATAATATCAAGGTGCTTCCAATTTAGGACTCATAGCTAATACATATCACATTTAAGAGGAAGGCAGAGCCGAATGACCCTGCCATTAATTTTATATTCAACGCTATTGTCCAGGTGGCCTGTAATCTGCACTAATTTTTGAAACCTCATCAACTTCTTCTGGAGTCATAAGCACTGTTGTCTTAACGGTAACGGCTCCTGACGCGGCGGCTATAAGTGCTCCAGCGGCCGCTTTAATATTGTCAGGAGCTTCTGCAATGATAAAAAAATCATCACCACCAAAAGCAAAATGAATGGATTCAATTTTGCCGCCCAGACTCGTCATTAATTTTTCGACAGCTTCCTTTCGCCCAGAACCACCATCTCTCAATAATCCTTTTATTCCTTCACCTATGTATGAACCTGAAAATAGATATTTTGGCATAATTATCCCCCTTTCAATGGTTTCTAAAATAATTCAAAACCAAGCAGCTAAAGCTCCTAATAGAAAAATTTTTGCTCTATCAGGAGCAAATTATGCACAATTTGAGGGGTCTCTCCATTGAAATTTCACTTAATTTTTAGGTTAAAGCCAAAGCGAAACCAGCATCTATTTCAGAAGAGAGATTCAAGATGAGCGATTCAACCCAGAAATAAAGATTCGAATTGAACGCGAATAGCAACAATCAGATTCAGGTGTGAGATTGAAATTCAGAAGCGCATACTT
>DATFMK010001029.1:0-6847 GCA_035267005.1 Balneolales bacterium | reverse complement strand
ACTTTATGCGGGATGTATTTTTGTCTCCATATTTCATTCCGTTTATTTTCTGGGGATTCACAGCGGCCTAAAGGATTTCTTCGAAATTGCCAAAATCGGGAAATATGTTCTTATCCTCCTTGTCATTTATAATTTGGATCTCACTTACGATCAGCTCAGAAAGCTTTTTTACATTATCCTCGGCTCCATCGTGGTCTCAGCGATAATTGGCTTTTTCGAGTATTTCAGCATTTTGAGTTTCGATAAAGTCGTAGCGCCTCTGTATGCGGAGAGTCAGTTGTGGAGTGTGAATATGCGCATGCTCGGGACCTATTCCAATCCTAATAGTTATGGCGCTACTTTAAATATCGGATGTGTTCTGGCGGCCCTGTTAATTTTTTATTCCAGTAAACAATCAACCCGGCTTATCAGTTACCTTTTATTGGGTTTCCTTCTTTGGTCAGTGACCTTAACCGGATCAAGAACCGCGACCGTCACAGTGATTTGTTCGCTGATACTCCTGGCTTATCTTAACCGCAAGCAATTCAATCGTTCCTGGTTGGGAGTCTTCCTGTTTTTTTTCTTCCTGAGCATTATTATGGCTTTGAGTTTTAGCGGACTAACGCATAAAGTAGCCGCCCGTTATAAATCCGGGATCGATTTGGCTACCGACCAAAGCTGGCTGATGAGATTAATGGTATGGAAATATAATCTGCTCGCATTTATAAACTCACCGGTCTGGGGATGGGGACCTGCTAAATATGTCATAACCGGAATTGTCGACAATGAATATATTCTAACCTTGCGCCGGTACGGAATTATTGGATTTATCCCCTATATTTTTATCTACTTAGTTCCACTATATCACTCTTTTCGAATGCAAGCTAAAGAACAAACCGTTCAGCTATGGTCACAATTAGTTCTCATCGGCATCATCGTTTTTATGGTTACCAACTTGACCAACACGGTGTTGAATAACTTACAAACTATGGATTATTGGTTTCTGATTTTAGGATTATTCTACAATGCCAGGAAAATGTATCGTAAACAAACCTTGGAAACGGTATAATGTCTGTCAAAGTCGTACATCTTACTTCGGTACATGTTCCTTTCGATACCCGCATCTTTCACCGGGAATGTAAATCACTTTCCAGACACGGGTATCATGTCGTTTTGATTGCACAGCATGATCATGATGAAACAATTGATGGGATTACCATACAAGCCGTACCCAAAATTAACGGCAAACTCGAACGATTGATGAAATCGGCTCGTAACGTATATCAAACAGCGCTTCAGCATCCGGATGCCGCATTGGTCCACTTTCACGATCCTGAATTAATCCCTTTTGGATTATTGCTAAAACGAAAAGGGTTTAAAGTTATTTATGATGTTCACGAAAATGTCCCGAGACAAATCCTGGCCAAAGACTGGATTCCTTCCTTTTTAAGAAAACCATTATCGGGCACTATTGGCCTCCTGGAAAAATGGGCAGCTAATAGGCTCGATCATATCATCGTCACGATCCCTGATATTCAGAAACGATTTGAGAAAAATCATTGTACCATTGTTCACAATTTTCCAAGAGTTGTAAAATCCGATCAATCGCTTATTCCTTACTCAGAACGTCCCCAGTGGATTTCTTACATCGGAGGAATAACACCGGTCCGGGGTGCTCTTGAAATGGTAAAAGCGGTTGAAATCGCCTCGAAGAATCGTGATATGACACTGGTTCTGGGTGGAAGAATAGCTCCCGAACAATTCAAAGGACAGTTGCAACAAGAAGCAGGTTGGCAAAACGTTGATTATAGAGGTTGGGTCCATCGTTCAGAGTTCGAAGACATCATGAACCACTCTAAAATGGGATTAGTAACCATGAAACCGAGTCCGAATCATTTAATCGGCTATCCCACTAAACTACTCGAATACCTTGCATACGGTTTGCCGGTTATCTCCTCCGATTTCCCATTTTGCAAGGAGATCATTGAAACGGCCCAATGTGGTATTTTGGTCAATCCCAATAAATCCGAAGCAATCGCCAATGCCATCACATGGATTCTTGATCATCCTGAAGAAGCGGAGGCCATGGGGCAAAGAGGCAAGGAATATGTGCTTAAACATTTCACCTGGGATAGTGAAGAAAAGCAGTTGCTAAAAGTTTATGAAGAGGTGTTAGGGAATTAAGTTTTCATCTTATTGTATAAACTAATGTGAGTTCGAGATAAGAAACTTTGATGAAAATTTCTTGGTGAATAATCCGGGTTAACGCTCATTTTTCTAAGGCCGGAATAGGTTAAAGATTCATTTATATCCAAATTACGTTAAACTATAGGGGAAATAGGCTCCACCTATATGGCAGGGTCCATCTATTCGGAATTATGGAATTTGCATTTAAAGCTTTTAACACAAAAAAGATGGGCCCCACTTTTGGAAGTGGAGTCCATCTAATTCATAGATCCGCGCAAATCTGTGGCTAATATTTTGGCTCTTTAAGGATGATAACCACAATCCAGGCATATTTTCGAATGAAAGGCAGCATTTTGAAAACGGCCTGATCCAATCCATTCAGTGTATTCAGTAAATAACGACTCCCTTTCATATTCCTGAAAGGGATGGCTCCAAAAGTGGTCAAATTAAAATAATGGACATCCACATGGCCAAAATATTCCTTTGCCAGTGCTAAATCCTCCATCGTCAACGGGTGCTCATCATCGGTGCGCATTTTAGGGGTTATTCTACGGTAAAAATTGATAAACGGATTGTGTCCGAGCGGTTCAAAAAAAACGGCCTTACCTGCTTTTCTCATAACTTTTGCCAGCTCCGCATACGCTACTTTCAAATCCAGATGATGTAGAATACCTGACCCGCAAATCGTATCGAATGAATTTTCAGGGAAATTCAAATCTTCCGCATTCATGATCTTAAAATCTATCGATAAAACTTTTTTCTCTGCTTCCTGTATAGCTTGTTCAATCGCCACATCTGAGATATCGATACCTGTAACCCGAGCTCCTCCCTCTGCAAGCCGGAATGCTTCACTTCCCGGTCCGCATCCATATTCAAGGATGGATTTAGCCTTACCGTTTATGAGCAGTTGTTTTCTATAAAAATCACGAGCCTTATTGACCGTTTGATAATATTTACCCACTTTATCGCGGCTATGATCCTGAAAAACTTTATTATGAAATGTTTTCTCCCGTTCAATTCGAACTGACATAAAAACAAGTATATGAGGTTATAGATAAAACACGGTCACCTGGTGAAACGCCATTATTTATATAATTTAATTAGATTTATAAACGGAATCGACTTCTTATAGAAAACTTTATTACCATTACAACAAAAACATCGTAATATAACGGGAATCCATGCACATAGGTATTGTTTCTCATTCCTATCCTACAGAAGATTATCCATCAAGGGGAAAATTTATTCAAGATGAGGCACACCTTCTTTCCTCAACAGAAGATATTACTGTATTCATACCCACGATTTTCGCCCCTTTTATTTCCTCCAAAAAGCATAATATTGTCTCTGAACCATTTCCCTTTATTGAATTTCCATATTTGTCTTTCCCCAAAAAACGGTTTCCTAAGATTATCCAAAAAAGTATCACCAGACATTTCATTCGGTCCATTCCCCAGAATCTGCCCGATCTTATACATGTTCATGGTTTATACCCATCGGGTTTGATTTTACCTGAACTGAATCAACGTAAGTTTAAGACTGTCTTGACTATACACGGTGGTGACTGGTACTATACGAGAAACGGCGAACGACTTAAGCATCTTTTGAACAATTCTTTGGACGCCGCAAATCAAATCATTGTTGCGGGAGTTAAGTTACAAAAAGATATCTTGCAGTTCCGGCCTTCTCTTCAACCCAAAATGAATCTTATTCCTTTCGGCGTTGATACAAATTTTTTCCAACCGGTAAATGACAAATCTCAATTAAGAGATAAAATGGGATGGAAGCATGGTGCCGTTCATTTATTATGTGTTGCTAACATGTGGCCAGTTAAAGGACTCGACGTTTTAGTTAATGCAATTGATCAGGGTTTACAGGATATGTGCTATCAATTTCATTTTGTATCACCACCCCGTGATCCAAAATATTCCAATGAAATTCACAAAATGGTCCGCGATAAGCACCTTCAAAACATTCATTTTTATCCGGAACAGAAACGTGAGGACCTCTTACATTTTTATCAGGCAGCCGATATTTTCATCTCCCCCAGCCGGAGGGAAAGTTTTGGAATTGCGCTCATTGAAGCAGCTGCCACAGGTTTACCCATTGTCGCTACAAAAAGCGGAGGACCAGAACAAATCGTCACTCCTGAAATTGGTCTTTTGACTGAAAATGAGAATCCGGTAAATTTGGCAAAAAAAATCAAAAACTTAACGGATAATTTGGATAACTATCCGTCATCAAAAATCAGGGAAAATATCACACTTCGATTTAGTGAGATAACCAAGAAGGCCAGACTTTTAGAACTTTACATGAAAGTACTTGTCGAAGAGTGATTTGAAAACCCGGTTTAGTGCATTTAAAAAAATGGGCCTCACTTTGGGAAACGGAGCCCATCTTATTTTTAAAAATATGCTTAAATAATAGTAAATATGTAACTTAAAATTATATTCTTGTGCCACCGGCAATCAGATACAGAATAGCCATTCGCACGGCCACACCGTTGGTTACCTGATTCAGGATAATGGCGCGGTCGCTGTCGGCCACCTCGCTCTCCAATTCTACTCCACGGTTAATCGGACCCGGATGCATGATGATGAAATCGGGATATTTCTCGAGATGTTGCCGTTTAATACCGAATCGCTCATGATATTCGCGAATACTTGGAAAAAGCCCGCTTTCCTGCCGTTCCAATTGAATACGCAGCGCCATGGCCACATCACACCAACCAAGCGTCTCTTCCAGATCATACGAGACATTCGCTCCTAATTCTTCGGCATAAAGCGGCATGAGCGTTTTGGGCCCGCATACGGTTACTGCTGCTCCTAACCTGCTCAAACCGATGATATTGGAACGAACCACGCGGCTATGGGTGATATCCCCTATAATCGCCACTTTAAGTCCTTCAAATGTGTTGAAACGCTGACTCATAGAAAACATATCGAGCAGCGCCTGGGTGGGATGTTCATGAGCGCCATCCCCAGCATTGATAATGGAAGCAGCCACACAGCGCGTCAGATAATGAGGAACGCCCGGACTCTCATGGCGAACGACGACCATATCGATTTTCATGGATTCGATGTTCCGGATGGTATCTTTAAGGGATTCTCCCTTTTTCGTACTGGACGCACTTTTCGCAAAATTCACCACATCCGCTCCCATTCGTTTTTGAGCCAGCTCGAAGGAAATACGGGTACGGGTACTGTTTTCATAGAACAGGTTAACGATCGTCTTATCACGCAGCGTAGGCACTTTTGGTACCGGACGATCCAGGATTTCTCTAAAATGGCGTGCCTGATCTAAAATATAGCGAATGTCATCCCCGGTATAATCTTTTAATCCCAGCAGATGCTTGTGTTTGAATTCGTATGTTGCTGATGTATCACTCATTTATTTAAACCTGAATCCATCTAATCCATGTTTGCGTTTTCCACAAGATAAACAGCATCTTCTCCATCCAGCTCTTTAACCTGCACCCTGATTTCTTCACTAATGTGGGTTGGAACATGTAGGCCTACATAATCAGCCGTAATCGGCAATTCCCTGTGACCACGATCGATCAGACTGCAAAAACGAATACTATTGGGCCTGCCAAAACTGGTCAACGCGTCCAAAGCAGAACGAACAGTCCGGCCAGTATAGAGCACATCATCCACCAAAACCAGATCCTTCCCATAAATGTCATAAGGAATTTCTGTCACCTGTACGGAAGGCATTTTCATTTTCGTCCGAAAGTCATCCCGATAAAAAGTAACATCCAGAACGCCCATCGGAACTTCGAAATTATAAGCCTTTTTGATGTTTTGACATATACGTTTGGCGATATAAACACCACGGGTTTGCATTCCAATGATCGCTAAAGTAGATAAATCATCGAAGGGTTCAACAAATTGGTGAGCAAACCGCATAAGTGTGCGGTTTAGATCTTCCTCCGTTAAAAGCCTGGCTTTTTTCAAGGGTATGTTCAATTAATCTCCTGTTTATCGTTATGAAATTAGAGAAACTGACGGTCTATAACAACGATAAGTCTGAAATATATTTGTATTTTTATACCTTCGTTGATGCAATTTACTGCTGAAAACATCGTATCTCTTTTAAAAATATGATTTGTTCATTAGAATATTTCAACAAATAAACCGTTTTTCATGAGTAAAGCTTTTTTCCTCGACCGTGACGGAACTATAAATGTGGATTACGATTATGTCCATCTTCCCGGAGAATGGACGTGGTGTCCGAATGCCATCTTGGCTCTTCAATGGATGAAAGAAGAGGGATTTAAAATTATAATCGTAACCAATCAATCGGGAATTGCCAAAGGTCGATATACCGACCAACATGTTAAAGATTTACATTCCTGGGTCGATGAACAATTAAAACCTTATAAGATTACCATCGATGGCTGGTATTATTCTCCCTACCATCCTGATTTTCATGATGGGAAGGATCCCGAATTATTGAGCTCCCGGAAACCGGATACGGGTATGTTTTTACAGGCACAAGCAGATCACGATATCGATTTTTCCCAATCGTTTATGGCCGGTGATAAAGTCTCCGATATGAAACCAGCCGTAGAATTAGGAATCAAATCCTATTTTATTCGGTCACGACATGAACCTTATCAGGACAAAAATTGGTTAAAAGAACAGAACATCAGCATTCATGACACCTTATGGGATGCTGT
>DATFMK010001028.1:0-2867 GCA_035267005.1 Balneolales bacterium | reverse complement strand
CCCACCAAGTACCAGAAGAGAAATGGAACATAATATTGCCCTAGTAATTGAAAATGCATTAAAACAGATCAAAAGTAAAAATAAAATGGCAATTAGTTCATTAAATCATTTTACTTTATCCCATCTTCAAAATCTTAAATATTTACCAAATGGTAGGATTTTTTTAAGTTCTATTGACGAAAGTTTACGGCTACAAGGTAATACTTTAAATACTTTAAATTTTATGCCTGAACCGAAAAATGTTAAAAATGGAGACAGTTAATTATGATTAGTTACCTTATCTAACAAGTTTTATTTAACTGGTGAATGTGTTTCTTGTAAAATTCTTGTTATAAAAAATGCACTTTTCTCTCTGTTGCGTAGTTATATAGAATTTTACAAAAATTTAAGTAAAAGGGGGCAACAGTCAAATCTTATATAATACTTACGTGTTATTGATTAATTAAAGGTAAGATAGATATTAATATTTCTAACATTATATAATAAATTGTGATGTATAATAAAATAATTGTTTTAAAAATTTTATAAAATTAGAAAAAATGTTTTACCTATGTTGTACCTAATAAAAATAAAAAAGCCATAAATACTTAATTTATAAGTAATTATGGCTTGTATCGAGTACCGCCGGCCGGACTCGAACCGGCACGGAGTTTTGAGCTCCATTGGATTTTAAGTCCAACGTGTCTACCAATTCCACCACGGCGGCATGCCTTTGAGAAATGCAAGAATACACATTTCTTTATTAAAGAACAATACCATTCTTTATTTGATGCCATAAAATAGCAGTAATTCAGGTATCTTCACAAATCTGATTTAAAAAAAATATGTTTAATTCATTTATCATATTATCTTACACTATGTATTATTAAATTAGATTATTCCTTGACACATTAATAATTAGCAGTAAATCATCTCTCTTACTTTTAATCAATAAAAAGGATTCATCTATGAAAAAGCTATTCGCTAAGGTTTGGATGCTACCCTTACTCATCCTCCTTACATTGTTCACTACAAGTAATGCTTGGGCTCAATGGAGTGTCGGTGCATCTTATGAGATAAGAACCGCTAATCCTAAAACCGGATTTGGCGCTCGTATCGAAAAAGATATAAAGTTGCCTATTCCCCTTGTTTCCATTGTAGGAAGGGCCCATTTCAGTTATTTTAACGCAAATAATAAAATTACCCAAACCGGTGGTTATTCTTATTCCACCGATTTTAAGGATTATGATCTGGGATTAACGGCGTTAGGTAAAGTTAAATTGGGAGTCGTTAATCCATATGTAGGTATTGGAATAGGATCGGATACGTATCATGTCAATATTCCGGACCTGGGTGGAGGAAAAACCAAGAACAGCATATTCTATAATGCGACCGTTGGCGCAGAAGCCGCGCTTATTCCGTTTATACACCCTTTCGTGGAATATCGTATATCTAAAAGAAATTTTAAAGATTTCAACTTTGAAGGAAATTATAAACAACAGGTTGATAATTCACCCGGCAGATTAATAATGGGTATTTCGTTGCAATTTTAGATATTTTTAAATTATAAGAAGGCTTTGCAAAACCAGCATTTTTGGTCAGGATCAAGGCTATAAGAATTTTAAAACCGCAGCATAGTGGCTCATATGTGAGGAATTTAAAATTTCGATAACGCAGATATTGGCTAAAAGTCCGTTTTGCATAGGCTTCTATAAATCATTTTCTTAAGAGAGTGGATGAAAGCATATTCCACTCTCTTTTTGTTTAATGTAATGTGTAAGAATATTAACAGGTTCTTCGTTATAGAAGTAAAATTTTGATAAATGAGAATGGTCGTGTCCGGTAGTTATAGCTATTGAGGAAGGATATATCTATTATCTATGTTAAGTAAGTATAGAAATAATAATGATATATTGATTATGGAGCAGGAGGTAATTCTCAACCCTGGTAAATCAAATTGATCGGTTGTATGGAAGCTGGAACACAAATAGTTGATGATCTCGATAATTTTAAACTGGAGAAAAGCCAGCGGATAGAGCTACGCAACTTGATTAAATTGTGTAAAGAATCGCTTGATCGTTGTGATGAGCAGCTAATCACAAGAGCATTTAAATTGTGCTATCTCTCGCATCAGGGCGTTACCCGGGCCTCCGGAGAACCGTATTATCTCCATCCGGTCGAAGTCGCCATTATCGTTGCAAAAGAAATCGGTATTGATGATGTTTCCGTATCCGCCGCGTTGCTTCATGATACGGTTGAGGATACCGAGGTTACTCTTGCCGATATCGAAAATGCCTTCGGACCAACGGTTTCCCATTTGATCGACGGGTTGACCAAGATCTCGGGTGTGTTTAAAAATAAGAATACGAAGCAGGCAGAAACGTTCATGAAGCTGCTGCTTTCAATGTCAGAAGATCTTCGGGTGGTATTGATCAAATTTGCGGATCGGCTGCATAATATGCGGACGATTCAGCATCTGTCTAAGGAAAAACAGCTGGCTATCGCTACTCAGACAATCGAGTTGTACGCTCCTCTGGCTCATCGGTTTGGCTTGTATAAGATTAAAAGTGAACTGGAAGATTTAAGTTTCAAGGTCCTTGATCCTACTGGATATAAATTTATCGCTCGTAAACTCCGGGAAAAGAGGGAAAGCAGAGAAGCGTTTATTCGGGAGTTCATGAAACCAATCCAGAAACAACTCGAAAATGCAGGTTTTACTTTCGAGATCAAAGGTCGACCTAAGCATATTTATTCGATTTACCGGAAAATGATGCGACAACAGAAGCCTTTTGAGGAGATATACGATCTGTTTGCCATCCGGATTATTTTGAATGAACCTCATACTAAAGAAGATTGCTGGCGGGTGTATTCGTTTATTACCGATTCCT
>DATFMK010001027.1:0-5476 GCA_035267005.1 Balneolales bacterium | reverse complement strand
TGTTGGGGCTTATGGCTGTGGTTACGGAAGGGGATCGCTTCGGCAAAAAGCGCCTCGCGATGACACTCATGATGTTTGTATACTCGCTGCATACTCGTTCCCAACGTCCCCGTTGGGAATGCTAACTTTGAAACTCTGATTCATATCCACGTTTGGAAGATCGCTCACCCAAAAAGCGGGTTCGAGATGACATCTTTGAGTGATGTTTTTTAAATCTCAACATCCTCTTCACCCATGAGCGTCATTTCGACCGGAGGTGAGTGAGGCGGCAATCTCCTGCCGTTGTTGGAGCTTATGGCTGTGGTTACGGAAGGGGATCGCTTCGGCAAAAAGCGTCTCGCGATGACACTCATGATGTTTGTTTACTCGTTTCCTCGATTTTGAGGACGCTAAAAAACGCTGCGAAATTTGGCCGGGCTCTGCGTTGAATATAAAAATGCTTGATCAACGTACCAATGTACGTTTCAGGCACATTTTTAATCCCGAAAGCTTTCGGAACACGACAAAAATTCTTGGTGAATAATCCGGGTTAAAAGGAACAAGTAATCATTGATATTTTTGTGAAGCTTCAACAGCCAACCGGTCCACGAGATTATTTTTATCGTCATTCGCATGGCCTTTTACTTTGACCCATTTAACATCGTGCTTATCCATCACTTTGAGTAAATCCTTCCACAGATCCTGATTTTCGACGGGTTTTTTATTGGCTTTACGCCAGTTGCGTTTTTGCCAGTTATCAATCCATCCCTTATTGAACGTATTGACGAGTAAGGCGCTATCGCTGTGTATGGTTACTTTGCATGGACGTTTCAAGGCACGAAGACCTTCGATAGCCGCTGTGAGTTCCATACGGTTATTGGTTGTACGGGATTCCCCTCCACTTAACGTTTTCTCTTTCTCTTTCGATTCCAATAATGCAGCCCAGCCACCGGGACCCGGATTGCCGCTGCAGGCACCATCTGTATAAATAGAAACTTCAGTTTTAGACATATTTTCCGGTTATCGTTTTCAATTTGGATTGAAGTGTAACAGCCGCTTTTTCAACGTCCATTTTCCAGTCTTTACCTTCCCCCGCGTATATGATGCTCCGGCTTGAATTAATAATGGGAATACCTTGGTGAGAGCTCAAGGCATTTGCAAGATCATCAACAGATCCCCCTTGAGCACCGATACCAGGTATTAATAATGAAGCCTGTGTGTGTTTTTGAATAACTTCAGTCAGGATATCCGTTTTAGTCGCTCCTATAACCATACCGGCATGTCCTGGAAATTTAGTATTTAAAGTCTCCAGATGTTTGGCAATGTAATCACTCATCCTGTCATGCCCTTCAAAAGGTTTTAGCAGAAAATCCTTAGCCCCTTCATTTGACGTCAATGTTAAGACGTAAATGGCTTTTGAATCATCATCGAGGAACGATTCCAGTGTTTCAAAACCCATAAAAGGGGAAAGAGTAATCGCATCAACATTGAAGTTATCAAAATAGGCTTTTTTATAAGACTCTGCGGTGTGTCCGATATCTCCTCTTTTTGCATCTGCAATAATAATTTTATTATTCGGGATATAATCAACTATACGTTTAAATACATCCAGTCCATAAACCCCAAGCGCTTCGAAAAAAGCGAGATTGGGTTTGTAAGCGCAGCAATATTGTTTAGTAGCATCTACAACATCTTTCAGAAATTGCAAAACGATTTCATCAGATGATTTGAGATTCTTTTTTACCGCTACAGGTATTCTTTTAATAAGCGGATCTAATCCGACACACAGTACCGATCGGCTTTCTGAAACGGATTGCCTTAGTTTTTGTTCAAAAGTCATATACGGTTTAAATTGGAATTAAAAACTTACTAAAGGTAGGGATAACCGTTCAAAGGAGAAATATATTTCATTAACAAAATAAAAAAGCAGGATATGACGAATATCCTGCTTTTTAGGAAGATAAATTATTTTCTGCTTTTATTGCTTCCAGGGTAATCCCAACGGAATTTGTCTGACATCTATTTCGGGAATTTTGGCGTTATATTTACTATTAATGTCCTTAATGATTTCATTTGCCACTAACGCGTAGCCTTTATTGGTCGGATGTACGCCATCCAGACTAAATAATGAACCAATAACAGGATTTAAAGTATCCTGACTGGCATCCAAATAGCCATATCCCTTGCTTAAGTAGGATGTAATGATATTATTAAAGAACCCATTGATATTTATCAACATAAACTTATCAGGATTGGACTGAACAACTCCACTGATTGCCGCATTGTATTGAGCGATCGTTGTAAGTGCCTTTTCCAGCTCGGAACTTCCGGGTTGTCCGCCAGCCGGTCCGTCGAGAACATATTGCGATGGAATAGCCGTTTGAGGAGTTACCGGTGGCATATTGTTCGCAAGTGCCTGGGTCAGATATTCTTGAGCCGTAAGTAGCAGGAAGTCATTCTTCATCATGACCCGGGTGGTATCTTCTGTTTTGATATAGATATTCAGATCACCCTGAGGTGTGACCAGTTGATATTGATTTTGGGCATTAAGTTTAATTTTGCCTTCTTGCATTAATTGTGCATTGGTTTGAAACACAAAAGGAATATCAGTAACATTTGGAATGTTCATAAAAGCCACATTCGCATTTGTGGCTGCCAGTAACTGTGCCGCGCGTTGATAAAGGGCCTGAAATGTTGTTGGAGGTAGAAAACTACGTCCAGCTCCACCATCCAACACATAATTCAATGCGTCATTATTACCTAACCAAAATGTGACAAAAGTCGGATTTAAAGCAGTAACCAGATCATTAATATTAGGAGCTGGCTTTTGCAATTCCGTACGCATCACCAATTGATAAAACGGATTAAAATCGGCCCGGTTTTGATTGGTAGCCCGTTCTTTTAACTGTCCCTGATCGTTGTCATTGGAATAGTCAACCAAAACAGCCCCCGGGATACCCAAATTATCGTACGGACGAGATAAATTTTCATTCAGAGGATTACCGGTTTGCGTATTAGCTGTTATGGAAAACGTTTGAAAATTGCTTATTTCAAGACGTTGTCCAATACCGGGACTTGCAACCAGAGGCTGCTCGAAATCTTTAATATGTAGTTGACGGGCAATTAAATTCGGATAAGAATATTTTTGAGCCTCTTGATAAAGTGCGCCACTTTCATATCCGGCTGTTAAGCTGTTTCCTACTGCTACATATTTAGAAAAGTTGGCTGAACCGGTACTTACCGCTTCCAGTGGATGGCTATTATAATCTTTACAGGAATACGTTACTAAGGCAAAACTTATGATTAACAGATGTAATAGATACTTTTTCATAACCAGATCTCCTTTCTATTAGATGTTGATTGTGAATCCGATACCATAGAGATTGGCATAGGTATTATAGTATCCGTTGAAGCCATCGAAATTATCCATAACGGTTCTTTCTTTTGCCCGGATAAACATATAAAAAGCATCGACAGATAACATATTTGTGATTTTATAACTAACACCACCAGAGAATGACCACCGGTTATTATCGGGCAGAGTAGGGTCTAAAGTATAATTTGGTATAGGAGAATTGTCGTACGATATACCGGCTCTCAAAGTAAGATTATTGACAAACGCATTATTATACTCACCACCAACCCGTACTTGTGATGAATTTTTATAGTCTCTTGGTATTTTCAGGTCAGTCAAAAGAGCTGTTTGTTGGTCGAAATTAATTTCAAGCGTTTTAAAACTCGACCATTCGTACCAAACATAATCTGCTTCAACATTTAAATTTTTGATTGGTTTTACATTTACACCAACAGCCAAATTCGCAGGCATATTTATTTTAGTACGTCCTTTAATTCCGGCTGGAAATGCGGAAGCCGGCAAGTTATTAAATTGGGCGATACCACTGTATTCAACTTTGACTTTGCTACGATAAGTGAAGCCGATAGAAACCATTTTATTTGGTTGAATCATAATACCCACATTATATCCGGTGGCCATATCATTCTGATCACCTTTTAGTGAAAAGGTTCCCTCGGGTACTAATTCGGTTACGGCCCGGGATAATTTTACCTGACTGGTTACCACCATCGTTACTCCGGCTCCTACCATGATATTAATTCCATCGATGGGAAGGCGATAAGCTAAAGCAGGATTTAAATAAAGAGTTTGAATTTCTGTGTTGATGGCTTCACCTCGGCCAACCCAGTTACTGGGCCATCTTGTTCCGAGTCCATAGGGTGCATATAATCCAATTCCTGCCGTTAGTCCATCGCGTATTTGATACGTGGCATAAAAATTCGGAACAAAAAATGTTTGTTTATCCAGAAAGGATTTGGAAACCGAGTATGGCAATGGTCCGCGGAAAGTGGTTCTGGGAGCTATGAAAGTACTTCCAAAACTGACATTTATGCCGGATAATTGAGCTAAACCGGCTGGGTTATAAAAAATAGTAGATGCATTATTTCCATTAGCAACATATGCCCCCATCATGCCGGCAATACGTACACTGGCTTCATAAAGTGCGAAACCGCTTCCATACGCCCGTGAGAAAGAGAACACAACGACCAATGAACATAGAGTAATAAAACGACGCATACAATATCCTCCAATAACTGTACAGTGTGGTTATTTACAACGTTTTCATGTTCAAAGAGATAGACGCCCCTCTGAGATTTGATTGAATATACAATTAAATTAAGATAAAATTATCTTTTAAAACAGATTTATTATAAAGATTAAAAGAATATCGAATTTAAATGATTAATAAATATATAATTAAGCTTTGTTTTAAAAGGTATGAATTTAAGAGGGTTAGTATTGCAAAAGATTATTACTTAATGAACAGGAACGAATTTGCAATAATATGGTTATTTTAAACGCGGAGTTCATAACAAAAAATACTTATGCTTAAAATAAATTTATTGGACAGGAGATATTTGATTCATGAGTTGGTTTGAAGAGTGGTTTGATAGTCCGCTTTATGAAAAAATGTATGCGAACAGAGATGATAAGGAAGCCGCACAGCTTGCCGATTTATTGAAGGAAGTTATGCCGGCAGAACAGTATTCAGAAATCCTGGATTTAGGATGTGGGAGAGGTCGTCATTCCATAAATTTTGCCGAGCGGGGATATCATGTGACCGGCATCGATCTTTCTGAAGTTGCTATCCAAAAAGCGCGCTCAAAAGCTAAGAAAATGAATTTGGATATCGAATTTATTGTAGGAGATATGAGGAAACCATTGGATAGAACATTCGATGGTATAATAAATTTGTTCACCTCTTTCGGTTATTTCAGAGATGACGAGGAAAATCGTAAAGTCCTAAGAGCCATGCAGAAAATGTTACGCACGGACGGCTTGCTCGTGATTGATTATTTAAATGCTGAAAAGGTTAAAAAAGATATAGAATCGTATGATGAAGGTACGATTGATCATATTGAATATGAGATACATCGGTTTTTAGAAGATGACACGGTAAATAAGAAGATGATATTTCAGTTT
>DATFMK010001026.1:0-2281 GCA_035267005.1 Balneolales bacterium | reverse complement strand
CTCTTTTCATTGATGGTGGCGCTCGTCATAACACCTTGGCTGGCTTATCGTTTCTTGAAATATGACGATTCGGAAGTCGGACATAAAGAATACAAACTTCAGGATACCTTTATCTACCGGACGTATGCCAAAACACTGTATCCGCTCATTGAAAGTACCTGGAAGCGTTGGGTATTTATAGGAACCGTCGTATTGCTGTTATTCGGATCGCTTTCACTGTTCTATTTTAAACTGGTAGCTGTAAAAATGCTTCCCTTTGATAATAAGAAGGAGATTCAGGTGGTCATTGACATGCCGGAAGGCACTACACTTGAACGTACTGATGCTGCGGCCAAGGATATCGCTGCGTACCTGCATAATATTCCGCAACTTGTGAATTATCAGATTTACAGTGGAACCTCATCTCCCATTAATTTTAATGGATTGGTCAGGCATTACGATTTGAGGCGCGGACCTAACGTGGCGGATATACAATTAAATCTGCTGCCCAAAGGGGATCGTGAAGAGCAAAGTCATGAGATTGCAAAGAGTATTCGCCCACAGGTAGATAAGATCGCCGCCAAGTATAATGCGAATGTTAAAGTGGTGGAAGTTCCGCCGGGTCCGCCTGTAATGTCGACTTTAGTGGCTGAGATCTACGGCCCGAATGTGAAAAAACAGCGTGCATTGGCCAGGAAGGTGAAAAATATTTTCAATCATACCGCTGGCGTAGTGGATGTGGATTGGTCGGTCAAAGCCAATCAGCCGGAGTATAATTTCGAGGTTGATAAACAGAAAGCCGCCCTTTCAGGGGTATCGCCGCAAGAAGTTGTTCAAACGATGGCGATGGCGCTTCACGGACAAAATGTTTCCAAGATTTATAAAGGTAGTGAAGTACAGCCGGTGCCCATTCATCTTCAGTTAGCTAAAGATCAACGTTCAAGTGTACAAGCTCTGAAGAAGATCTATGTTCATTCGAGGACCGGTAAAATGATACCCATAGCTGATCTGGTACATGTGAATGAAGTTGAACAGCCCAAAAACATATTTCGCAAAAACCAGCGCAGGGTCATTTACGTGACGGGAGATGTGGCTGGAAAACTGGAGAGTCCGGTTTATTCCATATTGGATATGGGACCTAAACTTAGCAAACTGAAAATGCCGAAGGGCTATACTTTTCAGCAATTATATACGAAAGCTCCCTTTTCAGATGCGAATTATGCACTCAAATGGGATGGGGAATGGCACATTACATATCAGGTTTTTCGGGACCTCGGAGTGGCCTTCGCTATCGTGCTTCTCATCATTTATATGTTGATCATCGGCTGGTTCCAGGATTTCAAGGTGCCCATTATTATGATGATCGCCATACCGTTATCGCTGGTTGGTATTGTGCTGGGTCACTGGATTATGGGAGCATTCTTTACCGCTACCTCCATGATTGGTATGATCGCGCTGGCCGGTATCATGGTGAGAAACTCCGTGCTTTTGATCGACTTTATTAAGATCAGACTGGAAGACGGGGTGCCATTGAAAGAAGCTGTTGTTGAGTCAGGTGCTGTGCGGACGCGACCGATCCTGTTAACAACGGGAGCTGTAGTCATCGGCGCATTTGTAATTATTCTGGATCCCATTTTCCAGGGATTGGCGATATCGCTTATTGGCGGATCTTTCGCATCAACTGCGCTAACGCTGATTATCGTTCCTCTAATTTATTATATGACTGAGAAACACAAATACCCCGTGGAGGGGACTGAACAACAATAAAAGATGATAAAATGGTGAGTCGCTTATTAAAGTGTCTCACCATCATCATCATTATTATCATTATACTTGTATCATATTATTTAACAATCATATAAAAGTGTAGATTTTATGAAATTAGTCGCATTAATGTGTATCGCTGAATATTCGAAAGATTTAAAAAAAATATTGGTCAAAGTGAATGTTCCTGTGTTTAGTGAAATAGATATCGATGGTTTTCGAATGGATACTGATAAATCAATAGAGGAAAATTGGTTTACCGCTACAAAAATGGCGAGTATCTACTCCAGTCTTTATTTCGCTTTTGTGAATGAAGCTAAAGCAGAAAATCTTTTCAAGGCAGTTGAGGAATACAATAAACAACAAAATGGAGACAACTTGCATCCCTTGCGGGCTTTCCTGCTGAATGTTGAGAAACAATTATAAGAAAACTATGCAAAACCGTTCATTTACACTCAATATCCGCATATTCGCGACTTCGAAATCATCACTTATGGCTAATAGGTTGTCGTTTTGAAGTCGCTCAAGCTTTGATCCC
>DATFMK010001025.1:0-23969 GCA_035267005.1 Balneolales bacterium | reverse complement strand
TTATTGTCCGAAAGATATGACAGTCAAGGGATTGGTCTTCGCTGCCACACGAGCTGGGATGTAGGAGGCAAGCGAACATAATATTATCTCGTTACATCCGCTCTGCATCCAATAACATTACACTTTCAAACATTCCCCGTCTAAGTCGTTTGGGGTAGGTTTTGGGTTAGGTTGCAATTTAAAAGGCTTCCAGCTATCCCACGTCAACGTCATTCCGGGACCCGACCCGGAATCTCGATTTAAGGGCAAAATGCGTTATATACTCGTTCCCAACGTCCCCGTTGGGAATGCTAACTTTGAAACTCTGTTTCAACTCAATTGGATTATCAAAGATTCTAAAGCAAATCGAATGAGCCGTTTAGTTTTTAAAGTGGAAGCAGAGCTTCCCGTGGTGCTATTCCCAAAGGGACTATGGGAACAAGGAAAAGTGTTGGAGCTGAGTCGCGTTGTTTGAGTTGCAAATAAATAACGTGAATTTGATATAATTATGGACTTATTCTGTTTCATATCCACGGTTGGAAGAACGCTCACCCAAAAAGCGGGTTCGAGATGAGGCCTTTGCGTGATGTTTTTTAAACATCAACATGATCTTCGCCCATTTGCGTCATTTCGACCGGAGGTGAGTAGTGGCGCGGCAATCTCCTGCCGTTGTTGGTGCTTATGGCTGTGGTTACGGAAGGGGATCGCCCCGAAAGCATGCGGGATTCCTAAAGTCACTTCGGCAAAAAGCGCCTCGCGATGACACTCATGATGTTTGCATACTCACTGCATACTCGTTCCCAACGTCCTCGTTGGGAATGCTAACTTTGAAACTCCGTTTCAACTCAATAATAGTACCACAGATTCTAAAGCATATCGAATGAGCCGTTTCGATTTAAAGTGGAAGCAGAGCTTCTGTAATATAAATCCCAAAGGGACTATGGGAACAAGAAAAAGTGTTGGAGCTGAGTCGCGTTGTTTGAATTTCAAATAAATAACAGAAACTCAATATAATTATAGACATATTCTGTTTCACATCCACGTCTTGAAGATCTCTTACCCAAAAAGCGGGTTCGAGATGAGGCCTTTGCGTGGTGTTTTTTAAACAGGAACATCATCTTCGCCCATTCGCGTCATTTCGACCGGAGGGAGAAATCTTCAAAGTAAAATATTCATTCCAAGACGCTGTTTTGAGAAGATTTTATTTCGAACTCACGCTACATTACATAAATAACGTGAGGTTTGGCTAAGAATCGCAGAGTTGTAATAATTACATTGAGAATACGACCTGTGAAAATATAACCTATCTTGACGACGGACGACTGACAATCGACGCTGCAGAGCTGTTTTGATGCATAAAGCATGATTCCGATATCGAATTCACGTTGATTATACCGTTTTTCAGAATAAATAATGTTCAATTAATATCAGAACATTTCTCTGTCGTCTGTGATCGGTGGTCATAGAATAAGCTAATTTAATAGCTACTTTTATAAAGTAGATAGATTATAATCTTAAACGAACCTCACGTTAATTATATCGAATTCACGTTATTCAACGAACCCGTTTTTTGCGATTTCTGATATAATCTTCAAAAACGTAATCGCCTAATTTATCGAGAGAAGCATAATAGGCCCGTCCTTGATTGGCTTCTGTCAATTCGCGAACAAAATTTTGCAGATAGGGATCCCGGGCAATCATAAAGGTTGTGATTTTAATTTTATCTCTTCTGCATTTCACAGCCTCATCTAATACTTTATTAACAATACGTCGATCAAGACCAAAGCTGTTTTTATACAATCTTCCATTATGACGTATGGCAGAAGGCTTCCCATCCGTAATCATGAAAATCTGTTTATTGGCATATTTCTTTCGCTGTAACAAATGTCGGGCGAGTTCCAATGCTGCCTGAGTATTCGTATGATAAGGTCCGACTTTTAAATAGGGTAAATCATGAACCTGGACCTGCCATGCTTCATTACCGAAAGCAATAATATCCAACGAATCCTTTTCGTATTGATTCATTATAAGCTCTGAGAGCGCCATGGCGACCTTTTTGGCGGGGGTGATACGGTCTTCACCATAAAGTATCATTGAGTGGCTTAGATCGATCATGAGGGCGGTTGCCACAGAAGTGTAATGATCGGTATTATAAACACGCAGATCATCTTCCTGAAGACTTAGATTATCGATGTTACTATGTTTTAGTGAATTCATCAATGTACCAACATTATCCAGATTCTGGATGTCATCACCAAATTGCCAAGCCCGGGTTTCCGGCTCTCTTTCAATTCCTTTACCGATATAATTTGTTTTATGCGAACCTACGGCACCTTTTTTAAGATTATTGAATATCTCTTCAAGTGACTTTTGACGAAGATCTCGTTCTGTCTTATGCGTAATGATTAGTTGGTTGTTTTCATGACCGTCCTTAATGTATCCTTGTTCTTTCAAGTCTTCGATGAAATCGCCAATACTATAATCATCAGAATCGGAATCGGTCAAACCATATTCGCGGTCGAGTTCGGTCAACCATGATAAGGCTTGTTGCACGTCTCCACCACTAATAATTAATAACTGCTGGAATATATCCAGTAGTTTATCGAAAAGAGATCCTTGTGACTGGGCGAATCTTTCATCCCATTTGACATATCTGAAATGCATATCTGGCCATCCTTATAATTAGAAACTCAATTATATAACTAATAAACAGGTTTAATCATTTCAAATTGTATCCAGAATTAATAAATTCTCAGTCAATATTATTTATTTGTCCGGTAAACAGCTTTAACTTATTCGAATATAAAAGAGTTGGAGAGTATCGTATTTTCGATTTAAAAATGATAAAATGAAGATTAATAAAGAAATCGACAATTATAAATTTGAAAACCGATTATGGTCGGAAGGTTATGCGAGAATAATGGGGCTCGATGAAGTTGGAAGAGGTTGTTTGGCCGGACCTGTCACGGCAGCCGGGGTTATTTTAGATCCGAATGCAAAGGATATTATCGAAGGGATCACAGACAGTAAGCAGCTGAGTGAAAAAGATAGGAATGAGTTATCGATTCAAATAAAGGCTAAATCCGTTTTTTGGATCGTCAAATTGGGAACAAGAGAGGAGATAGAAACCCACAATATACTTTGGGCATCATTATTGACAATGCAGAAATGTGTGGATGCTGCCAATCCTCATCCTGATTATTTATTGGTCGATGGAAATCGTTATCTGGATAGTTTGATTCCGGTTCAATGTCTTGTTAAAGGAGATATGCGATCGGTAAGTATCGGAGCGGCTTCCATCCTGGCAAAAGTTTACCGGGATAAACTCATGAGAGAACTGCATCAGGTATTTCCGTTTTACGGTTGGGATACCAATGTCGGATATCCTACTAAAAAACATTATGAGGGATTGCAAAAATATGGATACACCAAATATCATCGACGAAATTTCAACCTAAAAACCGATAAACAATTAGCATTGAAAGGGGATCAGTGAGCAGTGTGTGCTCATTTTGGAAGATAGGCTATATACAATGTGGCTCTGTGTAAAAACTCTGTGGACACTGGGATTAATTTTAACGTGAGTTCGAAATTAAATCATCTCAAAACAGCGTCTTGGAATGAATATTTTACTTTGAAGATTTCTCCCTCCAATCGAAATGACGCGAATGGTCGAAGATGATGTTGAGGTATAAAAAGCATCACTCAAAATCGTCATCTTGAACCCGCTTTTTGGATGAGAGATCTTCCAAACAGGGATATGAAACAGAATAAGTCTATAATTATATCGAATTCCCGCTAACTTTAACCCGGATTATTCACCAAGAAATTTTGTCGTGTCCCGAAAGCTTTCGGGATTAAAAATGTGCATGAAATATACAGTGGTACGTTGATTAAGCATTTTTAAATTCAACGCAGAGCACGGCCAAATTTCGCAGCTTTTTTTAGCGTCCTCAAAATCGAGGATTAGTTTATTTTTTATAAGTTACTTTATTTACAATATGATATGTATTACTTCATATTGGTTACGTGAATAATTCGGGTTAAGATTCATTCACCATTTGGAGGTTAATTGAAAGTTAACCGCTGAAAATCACACGAAAATACTAAAATCCCGATGGTAGAGCTCCATATTGAGACATATGGCAAGCATAAAAGTGCTTGACATAAATGCTGAGCCACCGTAACTGATAAAGGGTAGAGGAATCCCAATTACGGGTAATAAGGCCATAGCACTCCCTATGTTGATTAGGATGTGGATGAAAAAGATAGCTGATATGCCTACGATCACAAGTTGGGCAAAGGGATGTTTATGCGATCCCGCCACATTTAACATACGCATCAAAAGTATTAGAAATATGATGATGACGATACTTGCACCAATAAATCCGAATTCTTCTCCAATCACACAAAATATAAAATCGGTCCATTGTTCCGGGAGAAAACGTAATTGAGTTTGTGTTCCTTTCAAAAAACCTTTCCCGGTTAATCCACCGGACCCAATTGCTGTTTTAGCCTGTATGACATTCCAACCTGCTCCATGTGGATCGAATGACGGATTTGTAAAAGCTTCAATCCTGGCTCTTTGATGCTGTTCCAATATTTGAAAGAGAGCCACATGCACACTTGAGACAATAATAATGCCCATCACCAAAGTCGCAATCGTCAGCCAGGTTCGTTTCTGAATGAAAAATATCATTACTGTTAGAACTAAAGTAGCGACTAACCCCCAAATCCAATGAATGATTGAAAAGTAACCAATGATGGCAGGGGATATGATAAAAAGAGAAATCCCCCTCGGGAGTCCTGACCAGAATAACATGACCGGTATTAAAAATAATAATACCAATGCGGTTCCTGTATCATTCTGTAAAATCGTAAGTCCAACAGGAAGTAAAATGATGCCCACAGCAATCAAAGCGGAACTGAGTTTTTCAGCTGATATATTCCGCCGACTCGTCAGATAATTGGCAACAGCCATAATCGTACCGATCTTCATAATTTCGCTGACCTGCAAGTGCATTCCGGCAATAGAAATCCAGCTTTTGGCGCCGTTGATAGAAATGCCAAATAACAGGGTGGAGATCATCAAGAGGATGCAAAATGCATAAAACAGATACGATATTTGCTGAAAAGTACGCGGCGCGGTAAATTGAACTACTATAAGAATTACAACAGAAATACCCACCCATAACAGCTGCTTATAAAAGTTATTCTGGATATATGAGGGCAAAAATTGAGACACCGGTCCCTGTGTAGCACTGTATATTGCAGCGAGACCAATGATTGTTAAGGCAACCCAGCAAAGAATAAATATCCAATCTAAATCTTTATACCATTTTCTCATCTATTCTTTCTCTTTTGCCGGATTAAAATTGAGCATTTTCTTGAGCAGCCATTTCCGTTTAACCTTCCCGGTGAGATATTTCTCAATTAATAGGGCACTGATGGGGACCGCGGATTGTGATCCGTATCCGGCATGTTCAATAAGAACAGCCATGGCAATTTTAGGATGTTTGTACGGTGCAAAGCTGATAAACCAGGCATCATCTTTACCTCTTGGATTTTGGGCCGTTCCTGTTTTACCTGCAATCTTGATATTTTTAATATTTGCGTACCATCTGGCGGTACCCTTTAAAACGACTCGACGCATTCCTTCTTTTACAATATTAACGTTCTTTTGAGAAACCCAGGGTATTTTTTTCTTTACGGGATCTGTGTGTAAGAGGGTGCCATTACTTTTTTGGATAGCCCGCACAATATGAGGTTGGATTTTGTATCCATTATTGGCTATCTCAGCTGAAACAAGGGCCATCTGTAATGGCGTTGCGGACATTACGCCTTGACCAATTCCTAAATTGATTACATCACCAATGCTCCATTTACGATATCCGAATCGTTTATTGAAATAAGAACTGTCGGGTAAGATACCAGGGCGTTCTCCAGGCAAATCGATATAATCTAAATGACCAAGTCCGAAATCTGAAGCCAGAGAATGCCATTTATCGAAGAGTCCGTCACTTGCAACTTTATACATCACTGTGAAAAAGAAGGTATTACTGGATTTTTCGATGGCTTTTACCACATCGTATTTACCCGGTGGAGCATGATCTCCGTAGCGCCGGCCGAGGTAAAAATAACCTGGATTATTGATTACAGTCTGCGGAGTGATGACACCGAGATGAAGCGCGATCAAAGCCATTAGTGGTTTGATCGTTGAGCCGGGCGGTTCCTGAGCAGCAATTGCCCGGTCAAAAAGCGGACTTGTAGTATCTGCGTTTATTTTGGCCCAGTAATGATGATCGAGCCTGCCGGCGAGTTTGGATAAGTCGAATTCAGGAGAACTTGCCATAGCTAAAATAGCTCCGTTTTCAGGATTTATGGCAACGACGCTTCCGCGTTTGTTTTTTAATAATTT
Source organism: Balneolales bacterium (assembly GCA_035267005.1). GTDB lineage: Bacteria > Bacteroidota > Rhodothermia > Balneolales > DATFMH01 > DATFMH01. The sequence goes on along the minus strand of DATFMK010001025.1, from coordinate 17,572 downwards.
TTCGGCGAATAATTGTAACTTTGTATCAAGTGTAGTGTAAAGGTTAGCTCCTTTGGTTGGGGCCTTGTTGAGTTTCCCATCATCATAGGGTCCCAATTCCTGACCAAATGCGTTAATTAGCTTATATGAGATTCCCTTTTTCCCTCGTAAATAGCTTTCATAAACCTGTTCAAGGCCACTTTTACCCACTTTATCGCCTAATTGATATTGATCAGAACTCAAATATGTTTTCTGAGATACCTCTCTCAAATATCCTAAAATGTGAGCTGCTTTAATGGGAGTGGGGTAATGTCTCTTACTTTCGATGATATGACCTATACCGGGGAGTCTCCATATGTTTTCCTGAATATTTGAAAAGGTGTCGAAATCAACTTCAGTATATAATCGTGATTTTCTTTGCCAGGAATATTGTTCCGCCTTCTTAATGCGTTGTCTGAGGTCACTGATTTTTACACCAAGCAACTTGGCAAGCAAATGATTTTTAGTCGTATCATATTTTTCAGGTGTAATGGTAATTGTATAAATGGGTTCATTATCGACTAATAAATTTCCATTACGATCGTAAATGAGTCCGCGCGCAGGGCTTACGTATTCTCTTCGTATAGAATTTTTCTTACTTAGAGGATTGTACGTTTGATAATCGAGAATTTGTAATTGGTATAAACGTCCTATTAATACCAAAAATAACCCGACCATCGAAACCTGAAGAACTCGAATTGATGACTTAATGTGTTGCTTTCGTGATCGGCGCATTGTAACTACTTGATTTTGAAAAGATAAACGATACTTCCTACCAATGCGGTATACAGGCTTCCACCAATCAAAAAGTACCAAATGTAAAGACTGGTAGCATAACTGTTAATAAAACTTGCTAAGCCGATAAATATTATATTATGGAATAAAGTAACTATTAAAATCAAAAGAAAGACCTGAGTCGTTAATAACCGCGATTCAGCGTTTTTAGGCATATATTTATATCCTAAAAATGCTACAAGAGTATTGGCAAACATGTTGAGTCCCCAGAGATCCATGAGGGCATCATGAGCGAAACCAAGTATTGCAGCGATAATAATGACCGTAGTCCGGTCTCGCTGAGTCATCAGCCAGATAATAAATAGCAGTACGATATCAGCCTGCACACTGAAAATCTTCAGATGTCTGAAGATGACAATTTGGACAATAACGCATGCTAATCCTAAAAGTAAATCCTTTATAAAATCAGATCTCATTAATATAAATTGTGCATTTTGTTCTGAAGGCGCGTTACTGTACTATCCGGTTTGTACCGGATAATGAAACCCTCAGCCAATTGATTGAGCGATACAAAGGGTTTAATATAAATTTTCTGAGTTTCTTTACCTTTTTGAGGTTCCGTATGTAGAACAGTCCCAATTGGGATATTTGCAGGAAATTGGTTGCTATACCCTGAAGTTTGAACGACCATACCCGAGTCGACACGAATGGTTTGCGGAACATAATTCATAATTAACTCATTCCGGCTTTTACCATTCCAGGAAACGACCCCGTAAGCCTGCATATTTTGTACTACAGCACTTACTCTAAACATCATATTAAAAAAAGGCATCACTTCCGAATAGTTTTTAGACACGATAACGACTCTGCCAACAAGACCATCAGAAGTAACCAATGGCATTCCAATTTTGACACTGTCGCTCGATCCCGCATTAATCGTCATGGTGTTATTAATGCCGGTAAGATCCTTACTGACAATCATGACCGGCAATAAATTGAGATTTGTGGTATCCCGAAATCCGAGCATTTTACGCAGGACTTGATTCTGCTTCTTAATCGTACGTAATCGGCTGATTTCGTCCATCAGCATTATGTTTTGCTGATGGAGGTGTTCATTCGTTTTTAAAGCCTGCCGGTATACCCGAATATTCGCTAAGGGTTCTTCGAGATAACTTAAGGTTGTGATGCTGATTTTCCGCAAGTTAGCCAACCCACCTCTATGGCGGTTTACCATCAAGACAAGTGCCAGAAGAAGTAAAAATGCTGTTAATATATGATCACGTGCATCCTGAACTCGTAATGTGGTAAATTTCATTTATTGGCCAGACATCTGATATTAGGAAACTACACTTTTAAAATGTTCGAGATCCTCAAGGATTGCTCCCGTACCTCTTACAACTGCAGTGAGTGGATCTTCGGCAATATGCACGGGAAGATCTGTTGTTTCCATAATTAATTTATCAAGATTTTTTAACAAAGCTCCGCCCCCGGTTAACATGATTCCGCGGTCAAGAATATCCGCAGATAATTCCGGTGGGGTTTGTTCAAGAGATTTGGTGACGGATTCCACAATGGTATTGACCGATTCGGTTAAGGCTTCACGAACATCTTTTGAGGTAACCGTACGTGTTCTCGGTGCACCATTCACAAGATCACGACCTTTGGCTGTAATTTCCAATTCTTCATCAAGAGTTGTGGCGGAACCGACCGCACATTTAATATACTCGCCAGTTCGTTCACCAATGAGTAAATTATGATTTCTTCGAAAATAATTGATGATATCTTCATTCAGTTCGTCTCCGCCAAGTCTGACAGATTGAGCGTAAACGATACCTGATAGGGCGATAACCGCTATTTCTGTGGTACCACCACCGATGTCGACGATCATGTTACCGACTGGTTCGTGAACATCCAGCCCGATACCAATAGCGGCTGCCATTGGTTCATCAACGAGATAAACCTCTTTGGCGCCGGCATGTTCCGCACTGTCGCGTACGGCACGACGTTCTACCTCGGTTATACCACTTGGAACGCAGACGACCATTTTACGGGTCGTTGAATACCATTTGGTTTTTACCTTTTTAATCATTCCGCGGATCATTTGTTCCGCAACTTCAAAATCGGCAATGACGCCATCCCGTAAAGGTCGGACCGTACGAATTTCTTTGTGAGTTTTCTCATGCATTAATCGGGCTTCATGACCGATAGCGACGGCCTGATCTTGTCTGTTTAATGCGACAATAGAGGGTTCATTTAAAACGATACCCTCTCCTCGCGCATAAATAAGTGTATTCGCAGTCCCGAGGTCAATGGCAATATCGGTATATAGCCAATCGAATAAACCATTGGGTTTATTTTGTTTGGTTTTCTTTGGTGATGCAGTTGTTGTCTGGGGCATGTTCTAAATCGTTACAGTAAAGCTTCTCGTAGTAATAATAGTTATCTCTGATTGCTGAAATTACAATTTTGATAACCTATTTGCGAATGAGTTTTTAAATTAATATTACTTAATGTTTAAAATGTCGGATGCCGGTAAAAAGCATGGTCATATTATGCTTGTCGGCCATCTCTATAACTTCGTTATCCCGGATACTTCCACCGGGTTGAATAACTGCCGTAGCTCCTGCTTTTGCCGCTGCTTCGACGCCATCTGCGAATGGGAAGAAAGCATCGGATGCAATGGCACTTCCTTGCAAATCGAGCTCGAATTTTTTGGCCTTAGCAATTGCTATTTCCGATGAATCGATACGACTTGTCTGACCTGAGCCAATACCAAGTGTCATATTATCAATAACGTAAACAATAGCATTTGATTTTACATGTTTTACTATTTTCCATGCAAAAATCAAATCTTTGTATTCCTGATCGGTTGGTTTACGTTTTGTTACGATCTTTAATTCATCCTCATTAACTAATCGATGATCTGCATCCTGGAATAACGATCCCCCAAATATTGAACGAAAAGTTATGCTTTTTTTAGATTTTACGCTTTTAGTCTGACGAATAAGTCGTCGATTCGCTTTTTTCTTCAATAATTCGAGCGCTTCTTCTTCATATTCAGGAGCGATTATAATTTCAGTAAAAATTTCATCAATTGCACGTGCTGTATTCAAATCCAATTTTTTATTTACAATTACGATTCCTCCAAAAGGTGACATCGTATCTGTCTGAAAGGCTTTTCGATAGGCTTGTTCCAGAGATTCGGCTTTAGCTACACCTGAAGGCACCGTATGTTTAAAAATGGCGCATGTGGGCTCAGAAGTCTCAAAATCTGCAATCAGATTTAATGCGGAATCAATATCATTGTAGTTGTTATAACTTAATTGTTTCCCATGAAAGCAATCGATGTATTCCTTCTGATTGCCATAAACAGCTGCCATCTGATGCGGGTTCTCACCATATCTGAGTTCCTGCGATTTTGGAAATGAAACATTTAGCTGGGGAGGAGTGGTCTCATCATAAAGATCATTAAAATAATTAGCTATGGTCGTATCGTATTCAGCAGTATGATTAAATGCTGCACGAGCCAATTGTTTTCTTGACTCAAAAGATATCGTTTTATTTTCTTTTAATTTATTGATGAAATCTTCATACTGTGATGGATCCGTTAAGATACAGACGTGAGCAAAATTTTTTGCTGCCGCTCTGACCATCGTGGGTCCGCCAATATCGATATATTCTACCGCTTCTGCCAATGTACAATCGTCTTTTTGAATTGTTTTTTTGAACGGATAAAGATTGGCAACTACCAATTCTATAGGAGAAATATCCAATTTATCCAATTCATCCACATCCGGTTGATAACTTGTTCTGGCAAGTATTCCTGCATGGACATTAGGATGAAGTGTTTTAACTCTGCCGTCTAAACATTCATCAAATTGTGTTATTTCAGAAACATCTTTAACCGGGATACCGGTATCACTAATCACTTTTGCAGTTCCACCGGTTGATATGATTTCCACTCCAGATTCATGAAGCGTTTTGGCAAGAGGGATTAATTGATCTTTATTGGATACGGAGAGAAGTGCTCGTTTTATCGTAAGGGGTTTTTGGGGTAGATCTGATAATACTTTGATAGACACGATATTAGGATTCTTTTTTTGTGAGGATTTCTTTGATTACTTGAATTAATAGTTGATGTTCTTTTTCCAAAATCCGCCTTTGCAGTATTTTGGGTGTATCACCGGGTTTTACAGGTACTTTCGTTTGCCCTAAAATGTGACCCTGATCGTATTCTTCGCTAACCACATGAACGGTACAACCGCTTTCTTTTTCTTCATTTGCCAATACGGCTTCGTGGACGTGTATACCATAATATCCCTTTCCTCCATATTTTGGTAAAAGAGAGGGATGAATATTTATAATTTGGTTATGGAAAATCGATATGATGGAATCCGGTATTTTTCTCAGATATCCGGCTAACACAATAAGATCCGGAGACCAGCGATGCAATGTAGAACGCAAACATGCAATGTAATCTTCTTTCGTGTTAAAATCTTTACGTCTTATTATTTCAACCGGAATGTTATGCTTTTTAGCTCTGTCTATCGCCTGAATCGAGTTTTTATTGACAATAAGGCCTTTAATGCGTGCGGAAAAAACACCTGATTCCACAGCATCGATAATTGCCTGAAAATTTGTTCCTGATCCGGAAGCAAAAACAACTAAATTTTTCAAGATTTAAAAATGGGTTCCTGAGTTTTTAAATATGATTTGGGTCCTAAAGTTAACTGCATCGATATTCCGACGGGCATTGGCATTTTTTCTTTGATATGACCATAAGATACATCGGTTATAACTGGAATATTGAAGCTTTCAAATATTCTTTGGTATAGCTTTTCCACAGCAGGCAGTTCGTCTTCATTTTCATCGTCTGCAGGGATAAACTTACCTAAAAGGATGGCTTTACATGTGTTAAATAATCCGCTTAATTTAAAATGCTGCAATAGACCGTCGATCTTATGGCGATATTCATGAACATCCTCAAATATAAGAATTCCATCTGATATTTGAGGAAAATATGGAGTTCCAACCAGTTTTGATGCTACCGACATGGTACCTGCAAAACCATTTCCTACAATCAGATTTTCTTTTTCCGATTTAAAAGTGAGTTCAATGTTTAACATTCCGCTGTTGATCAATTCCCAAAAATGAGATTCGAATTGTTCATTGATTGGAAGTTTTCCCATATCCGTACCGACCATACCACCTGAAATGGTCGGCAGCGAGGTTTGTGCATAAATTCCCCATTCGAGGGCGGTAATATCACTAAAACCAACTAACAGTTTCCGGCTCTTTTTAATTACTTCGTAATCGAGTAATGGTAATAACCCCATACTGCCGAATCCGCCACGGGCACAGAAGATGGCATCAACTTTCGGGTCAGAGAAAAAATCCATTAACTCACGTGCACGAAGTTTGTCGGATCCTGCCAGATAATAATTCTTGGTATAACAGGTTTTTCCAATCTCAACCCGGTAACCGAGTTTTTCCAGATAGGAAATGCCGTTTTGTAATTTCTTTTCGTCGGGTGGTGAAGCGGGGGCCGTTACGGCAATTGTGCCTTTAGAAGGCAATGGTTTTAGTTTTATTCCATTATTTTTCCGCGCTAAAGACATGATAATTATTAATACTCCAAATTATTTCCTTTACCGTAATTTTTAATATAGTAGCAATTGGAATTGCCACCAGCATACCAACCAAACCCGCTGTTTCCGCACCAATAAATACAACAAATAAGATCACTAATGGATGCATATCTGCAGATCGTGAAAACAGAAATGGCTGAAATACAACATTATCTGTTAATTGTGTGGCTAAAACAGCCAGTAAACATTCTAAAACCAAAGAAAAATCACCGGTTTCGAATATAGCTACAACGATTGATAATATGTAGCCAAGCAAGGGACCAAAATAAGGAATACTGTTAGCTACTCCAATAGCTATTGCAACAGATAATGCATTTTTTAGTCCGGCAAAGGATAATAATACAAAAGCGAGTAAACCAACCAGAAAACTTTCGAGTGCGACACTTTTGAAATAATAGCCAAGTCTTGTTTCGACTTTACTCAGGATACTCATGGTTGTTTCGAAATAGGCATTTGGAATAAGCTGTAAGATCACGCGACGAAATTTACTGCCATCTTTCAGGAAAAAGAAAGTGGCAAATGGAATGACAATGACAGCCGCGAAGACATTGGCAAATATCCCAAAAATATTACTGATCGTATTCGACAAACCGCTGAGATCGAATGTGCGTTGAACAAGTTTTACAAGATTTTCACGCAAAAAGCCCTGTGGAACAAATGGCAGAGTTGAATGCAACTGCTCATCCATTTTGGTGGCTACTTTTTGAATATTTGTCAAATTAAGCTGCTTGGTAAGTTCTACGATTTGTCCACCGACGGTGGGGAATATGGTGGTTGATATCCAGACCAAAACCAGTACAACGGAGGTTAATACCACGATCGTGCTCCACATTCGATTTAAACCGGCAGCCTGTAATTTATTGACAAAGGGATCCAGAATATAGGACATAATCAGGGCTACCAAAGCATAAGCCACGAGATTGGCATAGCGGTATAAAATCATAAGCATCAGGCTTAATAATACCAGGCCTACGATTACCCGTACGACTTTTTCGAATGTGATTGATTTCATCCCTTAATCATTTTCATTAAATCATCTAAATGTTTACTAATCGCTTCGGCAGAGAAGCCTTTGCGTAAGAGATAGTCCATGACCTTCTTTTTCCGCTTCAAATAATCCTCTTCTCTTAAGAAATGCCGTTTCCTCTTTTTGACTAATTGTTCAAATGTCTCTCTGGAATTGGCTTTGTCAAAGACCTCGTTAATGGCCTTATTAATAAATTTAGAAGGTAACCCTTTAGCTTGCAACGCAGATTTAATCTTATAGGGTCCCCATTGGTTTAAATGATATTTATCTCGTGCGAAGGCCAAAGCAAATGCATGATCATCGATCCAGCCTTTGTCTGTAAATTTACGGATTACTGAGGTAATAGTTGCCTCAGCGTAATCTTTATTTTTCGCTTTTTGAAATAAATCAGAACTTACATACATCCGGCGCGCCAATAGACGCAAAAAATATTGTTCAAGCTTAGAAACGGTATCAACCTGGTTTAGCTCTTTATAGAGGGCCAGATTGATGCTGGTTCCTTTCGCTAAATTGTAATCAAGAACGGCATTTTGCGTAACACCGATTAAAAAAACTCCATCGACAAAAATGGAAACCCGATCCGGATTATTTTTTTGAATCCGGATAGAGCTTATTGTCCCAGGTAAGGGAACGGGTGGTTTATTATTTGATAAATCTTCAGATTGATCCACTCGTTATTTAGCGGCTTCTTTCTTCTTTTTCTCTTTTTTTGATTGATCTTTCTCAGCTTCTTTGTTTTCCTTTTGCTCGGGATAAAGTTCTTCGAGGATCTGTTTTTCGATAGAATCGCGCAGTTTATGATCTTCTTCCAGAAACTGCATAGCCGCGTCAGATCCTTGTCCGATGGGTTCGCCGTCAAATCGATACCAGCTTCCCCGTTTTTGGATGATATCTCTTTCCACCGCCATATCGAGCAATTCAGATAAGCGGGAAATACCTTTTCCGTACATGATGTTAAATTCAACTTCTTTAAAAGGAGGAGCCACCTTGTTCTTAACAATTTTGACTTTAGTACGGTTACCTAAAACCTGATCTCCTTTTTTCAGCGCACCAATCCGTCGAATATCCATTCTGACAGATGAATAAAACTTGAGTGCGCGTCCGCCAGTGGTTGTCTCCGGGTTACCGAACATAACGCCGATTTTCTCACGAATTTGGTTGATGAAAACAACTGCGGTTCGGGTCTTATTTACAATACCCGTCAATTTACGAAGGGCTTGTGACATCAATCGTGCCTGAAGTCCCATGTGAGAATCGCCCATTTCCCCTTCCAACTCGGCTCTTGGCACAAGTGCTGCAACCGAATCGATAACGACGACATCAAGTGCTGCAGATCGGATTAACGTCTCGGCGATTTCAAGAGCCTGTTCTCCACTGTCGGGTTGGGAGACCAGTAATTCATCAATTTTAATACCCAGCGCTTTGGCATATTTGGGATCAAAAGCGTGTTCTGCATCAATAAAAGCGGCATAACCACCTTTCTTTTGTGCTTCCGCGATTATATGAAGAGCCAGTGTTGTTTTACCACTTGATTCAGGTCCGTAGATTTCTGTGACTCTTCCCCGTGGGATACCCCCGACTCCGAGAGCATAATCAATCAGAATCGAACCGGTGGAAATAATGTCAACATTGACGACAGCATTGTCGCCAAGGCGCATAATAGTACCTTTGCCGTGTTGTTTTTCGAGTTGTTCTACCGCAAGTTCAAGGGCTTTGAGACGATCATTGTTTGACATAACGATGTTTGAGTATTAAATGATTAAATATATGTGCAATATATGTAACTAAATTGAGATTCAAAACAATATAATTTGCAAAGGTGACAGATCCTGTCAGGGTACTCAAAGAAGGTTTTACAAAACCAGAAATTTTATTCAATATCAAAGCCTGAGTGTCTTCTAAATCTCAGCATCCCGAATGCTTTCGGGATTCGAAGATTTCGAAGTCGCGAAAATGCAGATATTGGGTAAAAGAACGGTTTCTCATTGTCTTCTCAAAATTAATGTATTGATTAAGCTACAAAGTTGATACGTAAAATTATGAACAGATCATTTTGTATGTCTGAATCCATAAATCCTCCACAAAATAATGCGTTACATATTATATATGATCCGAAAATGGCACAATCCTTACGCTTTTAATCCTTTTTTCTTAAAAAAACTTTGAACAACCTCTTCGAGAGCGGACATGGCCTCCTCAATTTGTTCGCCGGTTACATAGGGTGCCGGACCAAAACGAATGATATTGGCCCGTGAATCAGTAAAAATATTCCGCTTTAATAATGCTTTCCGGATTTCATTTGCCCCGGGACTTATAAAAGCTATAAATCCGCCGTTTCTTTCAATGGGGTACGTATGAGCTAATCGAATGTAATCCGGATTTAAATCGCGTTGTTCAAACTGTTGTTTTAAATAAGCTGTTTTTCGACGATAATCCTGATGCAGGCTATCAGGCGTCAATCCTTGATCTTGAAAGAATTCTACAACTTTGGCTGCTCGAAATTGAGAAGACGGATCATAAGTCGCTCCCCAAAAACGATTTTCAACAGATGGATATTCGACTCGATCGTTTTGCGGCTGACTAAGGGTTTCGAATGCTGAAAACCAACCGGTAATAACAGGGCGTAGCGAACAATCGGCCGGATAACGCAGGAAACAGTTTCCTTCACCCCACTGCAGATACTTATAACCTCCTATTAAGAAATAGCAATCTTCCATTTCTTGTTCTCGGATAGAAAATGGTACGACGTTGGTCCCGTGATAATCATCAATTAACAGAGGGACACCCTGTTTCCTGCAAACTTTAGCAGCTTCAGAAATTTCGTTATTGATAAGCGAAGAATTGAAGTAAATATGTGAGATCATAGCCGCAGCTGTGTGATCACTGATCGCTTTTTCAAAGCGTTCTGCAAAACCATCGAGTGGTAAGGCAGGAACCCGAACAATTTCTATACCTTCCTCTTCCAAACGTTTCATCTGACGATCTATGGAGTAAAACTCAGAATCCGTGATAACGATGCGAGGATTGCTCTTCAGATCGAAAGATGATAGCCAGCGAATGATCAAGTCGTGAGTGCTTTGAGATAAGCTATAATGTCCCATAGGATCATCATAAAAATTACGAAGATAACGACGCATGATCTCCGTTTTTTTAAATGCTGATGTCCATTTCTTATCGACTTCATCAGCTGCCGTTAAAAATGCTTCTTTAAGTCCCTCGAAAGCAATATCGGGCCAGGCTTGATGAGAATGACCGGTAAATAGCAATCGTTCGGAAACATTAAAATAAGAATAATGAGAAGCTAATTTATTAGCTAATTCATTGATATCTGACATAATTATTTGATATGAAAACGTTTAAGTATTTAATTATAAATGTTTTTTGGTATGAGAAGCCTATGCAAAACCGTTCTTTTGCTCAATATCTGCATTTTCGCGACTTTGAAATCCTCGAATCCCGAAAGCATTCGGGATGCTGCGGTTCCGAAGTCGTTCAGGCTTTGATATTGAACAAAATTCCTGGTTTTGCAAAGCCTTCTATGAGTTAAAAACAGTAATTACAATTTGCTTCTGATAGCCCAGAGATCAGGAAAAACGGTTTGATGCAGGGTGCTTTTTAAGTATTCTATTCCATTCGATTTACCTGTTCCATTTTGAGAGCCGATCGTTCGTTCCACCATCTTAACATGACGATATCGCCATTCCTGTAACTCTTCATCAAAATCTACAAACAGTTCACAAAGTAAAGCAATTTCGTGATCATTATTCATGATATTAATTAAAATATCCTGATTATTTTGAGATGGTTTAAAAAGCAATCCTTCCTTATTTACTCGATCCGGGTAATCGACCGGATATCCTTTTTTACTGAGAAACGTACAAAAAGATTCCCATAACGTTCGCTCAGTCAACCGCTTTTTTAAGCGCTTAAAAAGTTTAGAATCGTTTTTAAACTGTTTCATTTTATTAGGATAATACAGTCCGCAAAACAGTTCAATTTCCTGGAATTGTGTAGACTGAAAGCCGCTGGCATTTTCTAAAAATGTTCGGAAATGTTTATAAGATAGAGGGGACATGGTTTCCAATATATCTGTTTGCCCTACAATGGATTTCAGGATTTCCAATATTCTGTTAAAGGTTTTGATGCTCTTCCAGGTATGTCCTTTTTCCAATTCATTTCTCAATAACTCAAGTTCATTAATAATCTGTTTAAACCACAACTCAATGGCCTGATGAATGATAATAAATAAGGTTTCATCATGCTCGGTTGGTTTGGAACGGGTCTTTTGTAAATCTAACAGCTTATCTAAGTTTAAATATTTTGCGTAGGTTAGCGCCATACATGCTCCCTTGATATATTACGATCTCTCTTTATTTATTGATAATAGGGTAATTTTTGTAAAAATAAAGATTAATATGACTGAAATGATTAATCCGGATTATTTACCAAGAAATTTTGTCGTGTCCCGAATTCAACGCAGAGCACGGCCAAATTTCGCAGCTTTTTTTAGCGTCCTCAAAATCGAGGATCAGTTTAATTTTTATAAGTTACTTTATTTACAATATGATATGTATTACTTTATATTGGTTTCGTGAATAATTCGGGTTAAGGATCTTGGAGGCTGTCGGACTTAGGAAATCATAACGAAAATTTGTCAGTTTGAGACCGGTTTCGGGGTCTTTTGAGGCGAATGGTGGTTCTATTTAAGGAAAAGAGCATGTAATATGTCCACATCTGACGAATTTGCAGTAGATTTATTTGAGTCCGACAGATTCCTAAGGAAGATGAAATAAGAAGCGTATTACTCGAAACCTTTTACTCTTTTCATCTTTTCCTCAGCTAATACGATCGTTCCATGAGAAGAAACAAACACATCGGTAAGTTCTTCAGCATCTTTAAAAAAATGAACGGCACCATCGGAAACCTTAAAATAATCCGCTTCAATCAATAGATTCTCACCATTTGGAATGATAACAATAAATGTTTTCATGATCAGGCATTAGATTTTTGTTTTGGGGAATCCTCTTCTTCGGAATGTGGAATCAAAAGTTCATCCGTCAGGTTGGATAATTCTAAATCATATTGTTTCTTTTCTCTCATTGTTTCAAGGAGGGATTCAGCGATATCATGTTTCCCAACAGCTTTTGCAAGAGTAATGGCCGTTCCATAGACGGCGATTTCATAATGATTCATATGTTGTATAGAATTCGACAATGCCGCATCTAAGGTTTCGCCTTCTTCCGTTATCTTTATTAGATTTGTGGCTTCCTTCAAAAGGCCTTCCATGATGATCGACTTTTTCCCTTCCGGTTCTTTGTTGAGTTCGTTAAAAATACGCTCCAGTCTGCGAAAGTGTTTTTGTAATTCGCGAAAATAATAATCAACGACATCGGTAAGTAACAGCGATTGAATGGCTGATTTTATTTTATGCAACTGTTCCATCTGAGTATTTTCAGCATCATAAACATCACGTAAGTGATACAATAACAGATTATTAAGATTGTCAACCTTTTCCATAATTCTCTCTCAATCTTTACAGTCTCATCAATAATTATCCTTTGTAAGGTATGTTTGGAAATATTCCCAATTCGAATAATAACTATGATGAAACATTAATTTTGGATATAAATGAGTTACCCCTTGATAACCGCTATGGGCTTTAATTTTGCGATTTTTTTTGCAATTCCGGCTTGATGCACGGTTTCGACAACAATATCTACATCTTTATAAGCAATCGGAGCCTCTTCAGCTATTCCCGCATACGATCCGGCCTGAACGTAAATTCCTTGCCCTCGTAATTTTTCTTTAAGCTGGGGAGCATTTACCACACGTTTCGCAGCCTTACGGGACATGCGTCTGCCTGCTCCATGGCAAGTTGAACCAAATGTTGCTTCCATACTTTTTTCAGTGCCAGCTAACACATAAGACGAAGTACCCATGCTTCCCGGTATCAGTACCGGCTGACCAGTTTTTATATAATCTTCAGGTATTTCTTCTCGTCCTGGCCCAAATGCTCTTGTTGCTCCTTTTCGATGAACAATGACCTTCATTATTTTATTGTTGATAATGTGCTCCTCGATTTTAGCAATATTATGTGCCACATCGTAAAGCAGTTTAGTCGGACCCAGGGAGGAGCCAAACACATTGGATAACGCGTTTCGCACTTCCCAGGTAATAACTTCTCGATTACACCATGCAAAATTCGCTCCACAGGCCATAGCATCGAAATATTTCTGACCTTCCGGGGAATTAAATGGAGCGCACGCCAACTCACGATCGGGGGGATGCAGATTGTATTTCTCCATTGAATTCATGAAAACCCGGAGATTATCCGTGGCAACCTGATGTCCAAATCCTCGCGAACCCGTATGAATTAAAACAACAATCTGATCCTTTTTGAGGCCAAAAATTGATGCTACTTTTTCATCAAAAATCGATCCGACATTATCCACTTCAACAAAATGGTTACCGGCGCCGATGGTTCCTAATTGGTCATTTCCGCGCTTTTTAGCATGTTCGGAAACTGATCGGGGATCGGCATTATCTAACACTCCATTCGATTCGATATGTTTTAAATCCTCCTCTAAACCATATCCGTTTCTTACCGCCCAATGAGCTCCTTCTGTGAGTACCCGGTCCAGTTCTTTAAGTGATAATTTAATAGATCCCCCTTGTCCGACACCAGATGGAATCTGACGATACAATTCTTCCGACAGCCGTTCAAGTTTATAGGATACCTCATCGAACATAAGATCGGTTAACAGCAGACGAACACCGCAATTAATATCATATCCGATTCCACCGGGTGAGATCACCCCATCCGGATATTTTGTGGCAGCAACGCCGCCGATAGGGAATCCATAACCTTCGTGAGCATCAGGCATGACGATCGCGGCTTTCTGAATGCCTGGTAAAGTAGTGACATTTATGAGTTGTTCCAGTGAACGGTCTCCGAACAAATCATCAAGCATTTCTTCAAGAGCATAAATATGAGCCGGCACATTCATATCTTCACGTGTGCTTTTGGGGATTTCCCAAAGAAAATCAGATTTTTTTATAAGTTGCTCTTTTATAACCATATCAAAATTATTTTTTAGATGTCAAAAATGACGATTGTCGACCATTTCCCTTTTTGATTTTGTTTGATATTGGCTTCGTGATACGTAACAGCTTTAACATCTTCATCAAAATGATCTAATTTTATTCCCTTAATGATAGCGCTTATTTCATGATCGGAAAGATGATTAAAATCAACCTCAGTGAAGACTGCCTGATCAATATGACTTAAGGTTAGAACTTCCGAAAGAAAATCAATCAGCATTGTGGTTGTGTCGACAGATTTGATATTAATGGTTCTTAAAATGGCCGATTCCCCATTGTTTTGTTCCGGGTATTTCTTTAGTAATTGATTCATACCCGATAATCCAGCCAGGAACAGTTCGGGAAGTGAATCCGATTCAATTTTCATCCGTATGTCAGCAATATGTGACTGAAATCTGATGTTTTGCATAGACGTTAACTTTGAGTCTTCGACAATTGATTGGTATCCTTCGTTTTTTGCTCGCTATCCCATCTATTCATAAACTCAAGGACTTCTTCATCAGGTACATTATAAAAGTGCTCATAACCTTGTGAAACGGCAAAATATTGATCCGGTATTTCCAAAACGATCACTTCATCAACCATATCTTCGAGAGCATCGATTACATCACGGCCGGAAACAGGAGCCGCTACGATGATTTTTTTTGCCATTTTGTTTTTGCAGCATGCAATAGATGCAAACAGGGTGGCACCCGTTGCAATACCGTCATCTACCAAAATCACTGTTTTATCTTTTATATCAGGTAACGATTGGCCCTTACGTAGCTCCTCAACCCGTCGATCAATTTCTGTTTTTTGCCCTTCAATGACCTGATTAATTAGCTGTTGATCCATTCGGCGTTTGGCATAACCAAAAATATATGTACTTCCATCTTCTGCTATAGCTCCAAAAGCAGCTTCCGGATTATCCGGGTATCCCAATTTTCTGGAAATCAATAATGAAAGAGTAGCGTTTAAATATTTTGCAACATAATATCCAACTTCAACCCCTCCTCTTGGAATAGCCAATACTACAACATTTTTATCTTTGTAATGGCGTAAAGCTTTTGCCAGTTGTGTCCCTGCGTCTTCTCTGTCTTTAAACATAATGAATATTCTTTTATAGGTGTATATCTAATCTCCTATATAATCATAATGATTAATGTAGGTCAAAAAACAAATAGGGGATTTACTGTCATTTTATGTAAGGGTACACTCTCTTACTAAACTATTGATAATTTATATTTTAAAAATACTACCCTTGTTATGGTATCGGAAATTTATTTGATTAATTATTTACAATAATATTACAGAAGGAGGAAATATGGCCTTAGCAAAAGTCATTGAAGTTTTGGCAGAGGGGATAAGTATAGAAGACGCCATCGAGAAATCGGTTAAGCAATCAACGGAAACCGTTCAAAATGTTAAGAATGTTTATGTTGAACATATCCAAGCCGTTGTCGAAGACAATGAGGTTGTAAAGTATCGTATAAATGCAAAAGTCACTTTTGTGATTGAGCATAAATATAAAGAGTAACAATTTGAATTGGTCAATATGTCTTTGGCTTTAAAAGAAAGCGCTGAAAATTTGATATCTTCAGCGCTTTCTTTTTATCGTTATTTATAAAGAGTCTTATGAAAAGTTTTACTCGGTTCTATAACGGTTATTCCAAATGTAGGCCAGTATACTACCTGTTCCAAATGCCAGAAATAAAATGCTGAAGATCCAACCCAGGTAGGGAAGATTGGTAAGGAAGAAAACAATAATTGAACCAATGCCAAGCGACCAATACAGGTGAGTAATATCTGATTCGGGTTTAAAATTGGAAATAAGATATTTCCCAAGATATAATGCTGTTATGATCCAGCTGAAATAAAGGGTGATCAGGTAGAGGAATATGAGTATGAATGCTATAGGGATGGTAAATAGCAACAAAAGAAATGCTATAAATAAAAGGGGGATAATAATGATAGCAAGCAACCCAATCCCGGTATTTCTGAACAAATGTTTGCCGGTTTCAGTGATTAGACGATCGAAGGTATTTTCAAACAGGAGTAAGAGGACAAGTCCTGTAACAAACATGGCAAATAATGACCATAATAAGAAAACGGGTTTTATAAACTGGCTTTCATGTTCAATAGTAATTATCAAATTGGATGGGGCATTGGGAATATTCTGGGTATTAACCTCTTTATATAATTTCAAATGTGTTCCCCCGGTTGATTTATAACTGGTACCAAATTTGATATCCCCAGCCGAAAGATCCACATATTTGCCAACATTTCCATTCAGGTAGGTCTGATCGCTTCCACCGCGTATCCAACCATCAATATGACCACCCTGAAAATCAAGATTTCCGGATCCGACAAACAGATTCCCATGAATATGGGCGCTTGGTTTAATAATGACATTACCGGCAAATACAATAACGTCTCCTTCAACATTTCCGGTAATAATAATGTCACCAGCTACGCCAATGAATTTATCACCAACAACTCCATTTAATTGAAGATCCTGTCCGACCACAATGATATCGTCTTTTACACGACCATTTAGGGTGAATTCCCGGCTGGCGGAATAGGCATCACCGGATATGTATCCGTTTATGTTTAAAAATCGACTGGCCGAAATAAGATCTGATGTAAGGGTATCGTTTTGGGAAATCTGTATGACATTACCTGTTTTGTAAATTGTCTTTTGGGCAAACACATTAACACCAAACAATGACAAAACTGTCAAAATAAATAAAATCTTCCTCATCTCTCTTAATGTATCTAAAAATATATTCAGGTAATAACCTGATTTTCAATTAATTAACAATCATGGATAATATAAAAAAATTAAACATTCCGTGATATTAAATTTAGAAATATTAAGATCTGAAGAGCTACAAATGCCTGAAACATGACAATAAGGTACATTTATGGTAAGATGCATAAGAAGTGACGATCAACTATAAATTCTTTATAAAAGAAGGCTTTGCAAAACCGGGGCTTTTGTTCAAGATCAAAGCTTGAGCGACTTCGGAACCGCAGCATATTAGCCATATGAGAGGATTTCGAA
>DATFMK010001024.1:0-2045 GCA_035267005.1 Balneolales bacterium | reverse complement strand
CAAAAAGAAAAAGCTCCAGCAGTATTCCTCTGGAG
This sequence comes from Balneolales bacterium, assembly GCA_035267005.1. Lineage (GTDB taxonomy): Bacteria > Bacteroidota > Rhodothermia > Balneolales > DATFMH01 > DATFMH01. The sequence goes on along the minus strand of DATFMK010001024.1, from coordinate 2,010 downwards.
CTTTTCATTTTGGTGCCGAGTGACAGAATCGAACTGCCGGCACGGGGATTTTCAGTCCAAAACCGCTTAAAATTAAAAGCCCATGATTTCAGTTTATTAATTGATTTCATTGGCTTTTTTATTGTCTGTGAAGTTGGGAAATGTTAGGTCATTTTAGTAAAAAATACGCACTGTGAGCACAATTTAGGCACATTTTGTCCAGGTGGGCGTTTTTAATTGCCATTCGATGATATCTGCAATATTGGTAAACCTGTAATACTCTCATATCGTTACTGTCGGAGCAGCCTCTATCCAATTAATATCTCAAAAACTTTGAGGGTTTGATTGATGAACGATTATATCCCCAATTCGGTTCAGATTAATATTTTCACAATTTTTGTATTTTTTGCATTTTGCATTGGTGGATGTGCTGGGGAAAATAATTCGCTATCAGAATCTCCCAATGATGATGTATTATCTGGTATAGTGAATCCTTTCAATTCAACTTGCTATGATTGGAGAGGGGACATCATTCCATGTGGCTTTAAGCGTCAATACGCAGAACTCCTGTTCGATAAACCCATCCCCGATCCACGTTTTATGGACAACAAGGATGGCACGGTGACCGATAACTTAACCGGGCTCATCTGGCTGAAAAATACGAAATGCTTCGGGTTGATGGATTGGGAAGGTGCTCGGCTGGCCGCAAAACATTTGAAGAATGGAGACTGTGGTCCGGATCCCGCACTTATACTTTCAGATGGTTCGTCAGCCGGCCACTGGCGTTTACCCACCATGAGGGAACTATGCACATTAATCGATTATAGTAAAAGAAATCCTGCTTTATCAAACGGCCACATGTTTTCAGATTTCTCACCCGGCTACTATTGGTCGGCGACCACTTTTGATTATCATTCCGGAATGGCTTGGATTGTATACTTCGAATCCGGTACCACTTGTTATGAAGGTGTCAAAAATCAAGCAGGCCATATTTTGCCAGTCCGTGAGCCTTTGGAATAATCTGGGGGTTTTTAAATGGCCCTGTCCTCTTTTTAGTACTAAAACCTGCACTATCTCCAACCAATCAAAAGTTTTTGAAGCCATAAAAATGTAGCGATATTAATCTTGCCCCTTCATTACGTTGGAGTTTTATTTTTCAGATGTTATTCGTATACCTAATTGTTATTGGGCATGTAGCGTGGCAAAATAATATGTAAAATAAATTGGGGGATAGCTTGATCAGCGAAAACCGTTAGGCTGCATGCGATAAAGCCCTCGATGATACGCTTTAAAAATTTGTTCGATTATGAGCGGCCGCTCCTATTTTTACACGATACAGCATTCGAAGATTATCATTGAGCACTGCCCATTTATGCGTATAGGTGCTAAAAGTTGAATTGAATAAATCGGCGGCTAATTTTTTTTTTCTTTGTCTATTTCTTTCAGCCGGCGCAATATATCTCTGGCGGAACCGGACAAAGAAATCTTCAGCAATTCATCCATCTTTTTTTCCTCTATTTTTTTCTTATTCATGACTTTCTTTTTGTACGCATTTTTAAGCGCTTCTAGAAGGTGGTCCAGGTCGCAGGGTTTTTGCAAATAGGAATAGGCACCGCTTCGGGTACACTCCACCGCCGAATCGATTGTTCCGTGACCGGTAAGGATAACAATTTCCATCCATTTATGTTCGGCTTTAAGCGTTTTAAGCGTCTCTTCGCCGTTAATTCCCGGCATCTTCAAATCCACAAGAGCGATGTCAATGGGAGTCGTTCGTGCTGCTTCTATTGCTTTTTCCCCCCGGTTTACGGCGACAACATTAAAATCCCGCACTTCCAGGCTTTTGCTGATGGATGCTAAAAATTGGTCTTCATCGTCTACGATTAAAAGATTAATTTTATTTTTTTCCATTATATTTACTCCTTCCGTCATATTTTTTTGGCCCATAAAGGATGGTCTTTAATAAAAACGATTAAACTGCCATCCAGTTCCAGTAACCTAAAAATACCCAGAGCCACAGCACCGCAAGGCTTA
>DATFMK010001023.1:0-7206 GCA_035267005.1 Balneolales bacterium | reverse complement strand
CACGTTGATGATACGGTTCTTCAGCATAAATAATGTTTAATTACTATCAGAGCGTTTCTCAGCCGAGGCTGTGAAAAAATATAAGTCAAATTCAATTGCCTTAAATAATTTAGGTGCTTCGCTCAATTTCGCTCTGCTTACCCACTCTCATTCTCCCGAAAGGATGCGGGACAAGTTCTCCCTTTCACAGATAAATCCGCGACAGGGAGAGAGGTTATTCAACAAAATTCAAAAACAATTAAAAAATTAAGGTGCTTTGTCGCTTACATTGTAATTTTTTTCACAATCTCTGTCGTCTGTAGTCGCTTGTCGGTGGTCCTAAAATAATCTCATTTAACAGTTACGTTTTATTAAGTAGATAGACAATAAGCTTAAACGAACCTCACGTTTTTTTAAACATCAACAACATCTTCGCCCATTCGCATCATTTCAACCGGAGGGTGAAAACTTCAAAATAAAATATTCATTCCAACAAATAAAAAAGGCCTTTCCAATGAAAGGCCGAGAAGATTGTCTGTAAGCCGAATTCTGTATCCCGAAAACGGGATGGTAATCATTTATCTTGGATTATCGTCGCCGATAACCTCCAGCGACCCACCCGATGGCGTCGTGGCAAGCGGCACATACCATCTTACTTGATCTTGCACCCCGTGAGGTTTACCGTGTCCCCCGATGTCACCACCGGAGCGGTGAGCTCTTACCTCACCATTTCACCATTACCTGTTTCCTGCCAGGCAGGATCATCGGCTGTGTCTTTTCTGTGGCACTGTCTGTTCCCGGAGTAACCCGGGACCTTCCTGTTAGGAAGCACGGTGCTTGCTGGTGTTCGGACTTTCCTCTCCGATTAAATCAGAGCGATTACCCGACAATCTTACTCAAAATGTAACGCTTAACGTAAAATACTTATTTTGTAAACTCTTTTTTAGCTTCCTCAAAAAAGCTCTTGTCAACAACGATACGACCGCTATTTTCATCAATGATGATCTTATTCTTCCTTCTGACTTCCATTTGAGTCTGAGGAGGCAACATCATTCCGAGGCATGAACCCCGTTCCATAGCAACAACAGCCATTCCGTTATTCAAGCCGTTTCGTAATCGTTGATAGCTTTTAAGATAGCGTTCAGAAAGTTGTTCCGCTGCTTTCTCACGTTTTTTGAGCAGTGCGTTCTCTTCTTCTTCGGTTTTCTTAATCAGCTTGTCGAGATTTTCTTTTTTCTCAACGAGCATTTTTTCTGTTCTTTCTTTCTCTTCTTTACTGTCTTTCAACGTCTGCTCATTTTCCTGCCTTAAGATAGCAATTTCTTCCAGACGTGATTTTGCATTTTCAACTTTCTGTTTCTGCGATTCTATCTCTTTCGTCAGAGCATCATATTCCCGGTTGTTACGCACGGTCATTTGCTGCTTTTCATATTTATCAACCAAACCTTCCGCTTCTTTAATTTCCAAAGTCAGATCATCTTCTTCTTTTTTCAGATTTTTCTGATCTTCATTGAGTTTATTAATTTTAGCTTCCAGTCGGGATATATCGGTTTCAATATCCAGTATCTCCTCTGGTAAATCACCTCTGAGTCGGGCGATCTCGTCAATACGAGAATCTATAAACTGAAGATTTGCCAGATTTTGAAGAACTTCTTCCATATACCTTACCTGATCGTTTTTATTCCGGATTGTTTTTTTCTTGAATATCGTTAATGTGAACCCTCATCGGGCTTGTTTTGATACGAGTAGATAACACCTCCAGGTCTTTGAACCGACGTTTCAGCTCATCCCTCATAACATCTACTACAGGAACTTCGCTCTCATAATGACCGACATCGACCAACATAAATGGTCCTCTTTCTATAAAATAATCATGATACTTGATGTCGGCGGTTACAAATGCATCTGCTCCTTTGGCACGGGCCAGCGAAGTTAAGGAAACCCCGGCTCCGCCGCATACCGCCACTTTTTTGACCTTTTCACTGTATCCCGCATATCGAATAGCTTTAACCGACAACGTCTCGGATATCTGATTTAAAAATTCTTTCCCATTCATAGCCTGCTCAAACTCTCCAATTGTTCCCATACCAATACTATCAGAACTTTCGTCGAGCGAAAAAACCTGAAAGCGGGTATTTTTTTCGGGCAGAGTATCAAAAACGATTTTTTTCACCTCAGATACCTGCCAGGAATCGAGCTCAGCTTCCAGTTTCACCACTTTTGAATCACCATCGATATGGGTATAATCAAAAATCTCAATATGTTTGATACCCATTTTACGCATATGATCCCGAATGAATTGAGCCGCATTCACCGGTAACGTCATCGTTAGAAATCGTGCCGTAGAATACGAATCGTCCAGGAAGTGGATATGCTGTAAGCCGATTCTTTTAGCTGTAACATAAGAAACGCCCCCATAGGCGGCGTCGAGATTGGTATGTGCGGCAATTACACTAATATTGTTTTGAATCAGCTTATAAAGGATGGCTCCTTCAAGTGAATTCGGGCGGATATGTTTTATGCCCTTAAATATAAGCGGGTGGTGGGAAACGATAAGATCACATTTACGGGCAACCGCTTCATCAACCACTTCTTCGGTCACATCGAGACAGGTAAGAACATTGGTGACTTCCTGTTCGGGATTGCCTACTAATAATCCTACATTATCGTAACTAAGCTTGATGCTTTGCGGGGCCCATTGATTAAAAAACTCTGAAATATGACTTACTCTTGCAGTCATTTCCTGGGTCACCGGCATCCTCCTTTTCTAATTTTGGTATTCAAGGATGCGTGTTCCCCGCAATCTATAAAAATACTAGGTTTTATTTTAAATCTTTTGATAACGCTCACGGGATATTAGTTCTTATCGGAACATCTAATATACATTAAAATTCCCAATCAAAAAAGACCTTTATTGTTACTATTATTACTCGCATCTTTTTAACAGTTCATAAATAAAACGATTTTAAGAGATATTTATTTGATGGAAACTATTGATATTTGTAGAAACATTGACCAAATAAAGTCACGTATTCAATCAGCATGTAAGAGAGTTAATCGAAATCCCGATGATATAACGCTGGTGGCTGTTAGTAAAACCAAACCAATTGAAGCAATCAAAGAAGCCCTCGAATGCGGGCAAATTCATTTTGGTGAAAATCGTGTTCAGGAATTGACTTCAAAAATGGAACAACTGGGTCCGGAAATCCAGTGGCACATGATCGGTACCCTCCAAACCAATAAAATTAAATATATGGTGGACCGCGTAAACTGGATCCACTCGGTCCCAAAGAAAAAAGCACTTAAAGAGATTGAAAAAAGAGCCTCCCGTATTGAACGTGAGATTAACGTTTTAATCCAGGTAAATATCAGCGACGAAGCACAAAAAAGTGGTTGTGAACCTGAGGATCTGAAAAAGCTGCTCGAATACGCGCAAGATCTTAAATGGACCAAGATACAGGGACTTATGGGAATGGCTTCGTTTGAAGAAGATCCTGAATTAGTCAGACCTCAATTTAAGTTACTGCGTGACCTTCGTGATCAACATAAAAGTTATGAAACCGACAATGTGCAGTTGCAGCATTTGTCGATGGGAATGTCTAATGATTTCGAGATAGCGGTCGAAGAAGGTTCAACTATGGTTCGGGTAGGATCTGCCATATTCGGGGCAAGGAATTATAATTAAATAAATTCCTGAAATGTAATTTTAGGTTTTAAAGATCCGAAATATTTATACATTATTTAATATGATACCTTTAACTTTATTATAATTACCAAAATATAACAACTATTCAATAATAATATTGATAATATGTTCTGGATATGGGTTTTCTTAATACCGCTTGCTGCAATCATTACAACTTTTATACTTAACTATCAAAAGAATCAGCTAAAAATAAGTGATCGCAATGATTTTGATCCTGACAGGATCGGTCATCTGGAAAACCAGCTCAAAAATTTAACCAGACGAATTGAGAATTTGGAAACGATTGCGGCATCGGAACCCGATGAATTCACAGAATCGAATAATCAAGGAAACCCAGCGACAAACGATCTTAATGATGAAAAAGAGATTAATCAGAATATTGTTAACGAATTAGCACAAAAAAGAAGGACCAAACAATGAATTTCATGGAGCTAATACCTATTATAGGTATAACCGCCGGATCTATTTTAACGGGTTTTGTTATTGCTAAAATAGTAGGTTTAATTAAATATTGGATTGACCGAAGACACGATAATTCAGATGACATTGAATTACTCCTGCATCAATTCAACAACTATAAAAAGTCCGTTGAAAAACGCCTTCAGCATCTGGAAACTATTGTAACTGAAGATCCGGATGAACGCCAACAAAATCCATTATTAGACTCCGAACTCAATCAAATGAGTGATGCAAACGATGAGAAGACAGAACAAAGTCGATTGCAAAATATGTTAAAGAAAACACATTAATGATTCTCACATTTTAATTTGGTTGAATAACACAGAAATGCCTTCTAACTTTAGATTAAGCTTTTTTTAATTCATACATACCCTCATTATTATGAAATTAACGGCCTTAGAAATTAAGCAGCAAAAATTTGAACGAGCCATACGCGGTTATGACACGGCCGAAGTCAATGCTTTTCTTGGTGTTATAGCCAGTGAATGGGAACATATGGTAAGAATCAATAAAGAGCAGGAAGCTGAAATAAACAGGCTTCAGGATAAGCTGAAGCATTACGAACGTGTGGAATCGGCTTTGCACGAAACGCTCCAAACGGCCAAGGAAGCTGCGGATAACCGGATAGGTGAGGCCCGAAAAGAAGCGATGAATACCATAGAAAAAGCTGAAATGGAGGCCAACGGTATCGTTCGAGAAGCTCACCAACAGCGGCAGCAGATCCGTCAGAGCATTCTGCAATTATTAGACAGACGGGAAGAAATTATTAAAAGCTTACGTGCTTTTCTGGACCGGACACACGAATCTCTGGATTCTTACAGTGAAGAAGAAAAATCCTTGTTTCATTTACCCAAAACAAAAAATGAGGAAAAATTAACGAATATTAACCCGCAACAAAGCGATCATCAGGTAGAGAGTAAAGATCTTAGGGAACCGCGGGATTCTTATTCCGAATCGCAAAAAGACCTTAGAAGTAGTAATAATAAAACTAATATTCCAAATCTTGACGATATTGACGATATTTTAAATCAAATAGATTAATTCAGTTATTTACGATCTCCATTTGCAAAACTAATGAACATAGATACGGTAGAAGAATTTAGAAAAAAAAGAGACGAAGCCCTTACTTACATTCAAAAACAAACTACTGAAAAACCCGAATATGTTATTATTCTGGGCACTGGCTTAGGTCGACTGGCCGACCAAATGGAGGTAATGACTTCCATTTCCTATGCTGATATCCCCCATTTTCCCACATCCACTGTTGAAAGCCATGAGGGACGACTATTATTTGGAAAACTGGCAGGCAAAAATATCGTGGCAATGCAAGGACGTTTTCATTATTACGAAGGATACAGCATGCAACAAATTGTTTTTCCACTTCGCGTGCTCAAAGCCAACGGGGCTCACACCCTGTTTGTTTCGAACGCCGCGGGAGGTATGAATCCGACGTACAGCCGGGGTGAAGTCATGTGCATTGTCGACCATATCAACCTATTGGGAGATAATCCTTTAATTGGTCCAAATGACAATGAATTGGGGGTACGTTTTCCTGATATGAGCGAGCCTTATTCCTCTGATTTGGTCGGACTGGCGGAACAAGTGGCATTAGATAATGGCATTAAAATGCATCAGGGGGTGTATATCGCTGTAACCGGACCCAACCTGGAAACGCGAGCCGAATACCGGTATCTCCGTTTGATCGGTGGCGATGTTGTTGGAATGAGTACCATACCAGAGGTGATTGCCGCAGTACACATGGGAATGAAAATACTCGGTATTTCTGTTATTACAGATGAATGTTTTCCCGATGCTCTGAAACCAGTTAAAATGGAAGATATTCTTGAAGCAGCCGATATTGCAGAACCCAAAATGACAAAAATTATAAGCGGTGTTCTCGAATGTTTATAAATTTTAATTTTGCTATTTCATTACGGAAATAATAACCGTAATTTATGCGTTATATGGAAACGATTAATTTCAGATTTCAGATTCATTTAATATTGTTCTGAGATTCCGAACTTATATCGATACTTTATAGACTTTATATAATCCTTTAAAGAACTACCTGCCATGCGCCTAAACAGTTTCGATGGTGATATATGGAATGAATATCAGTGGGAAAATCATATAGACGAAATTGAAGCCAAAAGCGACCATCTCAAAGAATTTATCAATTCCACCTGGGGTGAGGGAATCCCGAACTGGGTACATCTCATGAAAGAATATTCTTCGGAACTAGATGCGATAGATGCATTTATTGAAGAAGAATTGCTCTTCGAAGAAGCCTACTTCCCCGAAGATGATGATGACTTCGATTCCGATGATGACGATATCGACGATGATATCTTTTTTAATGAAGATGATTCGGATCTGTTTGATGATTACGATTTCGAAGACGAAGATTTTGAGGACGATTTCATCCAAAATGAAGATGATGAGGATGAAGAGGACTTATTCGATGGCGAGGAGTGGAAAAAAGACAGCGAAGATTATGTCATGAGTGATTATGGCTCCATAGATAATTTAAGTATCTATGATGAAGCCCGTAACCTTGGAGCATATCTTTTGAAGTACTCCGATATCCATACAAGTCTTTTGCGAAATACTAATTATCTGCAGTTTGTCTCCGATACACTTCAGATCAGTTGTAAGTTAGCGGCTGGTTATAGTTTTGGTTTCGATGCGGATGTTTTGGGTGCTAATATCGCTTATACAAAAAAAGCACTCTATAACGCTAATCGATCACTTGCACTCCTGCAAGGTATTAAACATCAATCCGTATTTACTAGAAACGACTATTATAAATTGCATGAATGGATTTTCGAACTCAGAAATGATATCGGTATCTACATTCAGCAATTGAGAGATAAATTCAATACCAATTTTTAATATTTAAATTGGATTTTTTTTGCCGCGGATTTTCGCGGATAAAAAGATTTTATAATTTAAAAGGCAATCCCGGACTATACTCCGGGATTTTTTTGGGTCTTAAAAACACTCGTTGGGCGTTTAATTTCCTAATGACGTGAGGTTTGGATAAGAATCGCAGAGTTGTAATA
>DATFMK010001022.1:0-5707 GCA_035267005.1 Balneolales bacterium | reverse complement strand
GAAGGCTATGCAAAACCGTTCTTTTGCCCAATATCTGCATTTTCGCGACTTCAAAATCCTCACATATGGCTAATATGCTGCGGTTCCGAAGTCGCTCAAGCTTTGATCTTGAACAAAAGCCCTGGTTTTGCAAAGCCTTCTCATAAAAAGTTTTACATTGGATAAGTAGCTTTAATGTAACTCAGAATAGAAATCAACTTTATGTAAATTATTTTTGTAATTAGCTGTAATGAATAAAACTATCAACTTTAAGAATCCCCTCAGGAGCCGGTTAATTGCCATTACCTCACTTATAATTGTTTCCATAGCGTTATTCACTTCCTGTAGTTCAACCTCAGATATTATCACAAAAAATACGCAATCTTCCATTCTCGATGGCGCAAAAAAAGTGATCGTAAATTCAAAATTATCTGCAGACTCACTCTATCAGCAGACATTCAACGTCTTGTCTAATCAAGGTTATACGATATTAAAATCGGCTTATAAAATGCATCAAGTATCGGCCAAGGGTTCTCTTAACCCCTATGGGACGTATCTCATTATCAACATTCTCATTACCAAAGAACAAAATGGATCTAAAGCCTTACTCACCGGTAAATGGACGGATGGCTGGTATAAAGATGAAACAGCAGAATGGAAAAAATCTGATGTACAGCGTTGGAAATATTCATTCGCCCACATCGTAAAAGTCGCCCAGCAATTAAATGGGAATATTATGTATTCGAGATGAGAAAACAAATATAATTATTAATAACAAAAGTAACAGCTATAAAAGACATAATAGCCTTGGATAAAGTTTCAAAAGGAAAATATTTAAGTGATGAAGAAATTAAGCAACTCAGATCTAAAAATTTAATAGAAGGTAGAAAACCCAATTTTCATATCTCTGCTTCAGTTGCCAATGCAACTGGTGAGAAAAGTGATTATATAAAATTGCGTGGATTTAAAGATGATCATTATAAGTCACTAATACTTGAATACTTGGAAAAATACGGTAGCGCAAGCAAAAAAGATATTGATAAACTTATTTTAGATATATTGCCTGATGTATTGAATAAAAAACAAAAAGCCAATAAGGTTAGAAATATCGTTTATTCAATGTCTAAAAAGGATAAAACTATTGAAAACAAAGAGACTAATAGAAAACCTAAATGGGTAAAAGTTTATCTAAATAATGAATAATTAGATAAACTTTAGATAAACTTTAATTGGCTAAGGTTTCAATGTAACTTTAATGTTTATGTTTCTTTTTTATTGTAATAATTAATGGGTCTTCTCTAAAAAGGTGTTTTGCCTAAAAAAAGTGTTGAATACGGCTCAAAATCAAGACCTAAAAATCAATTTTGGGGCTTTTTAGAGCGAACTCATTAATTATAAACTGACAATGTACTTTTATCTCTTATTAAGATAATGGCAACAATACAATAAGCCCACACTAAACAATAATTCATTGCTCAACATGGGCTTATAAAAATGTGAACCGGGTGGGAATCGAACCCACAACCCACAGATTAAGAGTCTGTTGCTCTGCCAATTGAGCTACCGATCCATTCGTCATTGAAGATAAGGACTATCTCCTTTCATACCAATAAAATCATCTTCATTTTACCGTTTTATTCAAACGTGTTAATTAGTCATTTATTGGTCTGGTAATTTCACGGCATAAAAGGTACTGTCTGTACTCCCAAAAAACAAGATTCGATTCTGAATAATGGGGGTTGCCATGATAGATCCCATCGATTGTATCTTTTCTTCATTTTCGCGCGTGGCTTGTAACGTTTTACCATAAATATGAAAACCAGGCTGAAAAGATCCATCCTTACGATAAATGTTCTGATAATTTTCATGACTTCCGTCTGTCTGAAAACGCCAATCAATATGACCGGTTTTGGTATTCACACCATATAAATAACCGTTGAAACAACCGAAAAATACGTTATCACCATATCCAACAGTAGATCCGTACACTCTCATGTTCAAATTCAGTTTCCAGTTCATTTTACCGGTTTCCGCATTAAAACTATAAAAAGCATGGGAGTCAGATGTTCCAAAATAGATCTGTCCATTATAAATGGTCGGTGTTGCAATGATCCAGCTTCCCTTTTCCCGATAATTCCATAATCCTCTTCCATTTTCACTGTTTAACACATACAGATTAAAATCCCGGCTTCCGAAATATACGCCACCTTTGTAAAACGCGGCACCTCTTTGAATAGCGCCGTTTGGGAAATATCGCTCTCCGATCGTTTTAAATTTCCATATGAGCTTACCATTTAAAGCGTTTAAAGCATACATATTACCGTCAAAACTGCCTAAATAAAGTTTATGTCCTTTTAGTACAGGAGAAGCGTGCACCACATTTCCGGTTTTATACTTCCATTTCAGCTTTCCCGTTCTGGCATTCAGACTGTAAATATTCCCGTCACTGCTGCCAAAATAAACCGTTCCGTTATCGACAACAGCGCTCGAGAGATAATAATCCCAGATATCAGAATACGTTTTTCCACTACTGGAGTGGCGAATAAAACGGTGTTCTCCTCCGGTTTTGAATTTCCATGCCATTTTCCCGGTTTCAACGTTTATCGCATAGAAGTTGCCATCACCACTTAATATATATAACAGACCATTACTGACTTCCGGACGCGATGCGATTTCACCTTTCGTTTTAAAATTCCAAACCGGAGTTCCGTTTTTCTCATGAAGCGCATGTATCACGCCGTCAGAACTGCCAAAATATACGATGTGATTTTGTATAGCAGCCGTTCCGATAATTTTGCCTTTGGTTTTATACTTCCAAATGAGATCTTTTGAGGTAGATTGACCATAACTTTGGCTAAATGTGTTTGAAAGGATGACACAAATGTAAAGAGCAGATTTCAGAATGTTTCGCATATCACTATTATTACGAAAAAAGTATTCCGGCACTTATTGTTCCCCAGAAATTTCCTCTTATAAATTTATAATTGCCGGCAATTTCTCTTCTCAATGAATAATTCTTTATTAATAAACAGGATTCAACTCATTTATGAAACAGGTATTTAGCGAAAGTAACATTTCTATTCCATAGAGGAAATATAAATCTGAAATCTTCTAAATTTTTTTAAGTTCAACTTCATCAGTGATTAATCCGAATTGCAACAGATGATGATAACAATGCTTAAAATGCACATATTCCCATTCTTCAAAACCAAGATCTCCAAAACCTGGATTGGTATGGACGGCTTTCGGATTAGTCTCATAATACGCATAAAATTTTTCTACCGACTTTAAAAATGCATTTTGAGCTTGCTGAAAATCAGCATAAATCAAATTCGGAAGACCATCCCCCAATTCAGGAAGTTTATATTCATGTGGCATCGGTTGATCGGAGAACAAAAATTTCCGCATTTTCTTTAACCCTTCTTTGGTCTCTCTGCAACTCACCTCAATTTTACCCACCGACATGACAAATGTCCACGTCAAATGCTCTACCATATGTTGCGCCGTCAGGTGTCCCCAAATGGGCGACTTATCTTTTTTTAGAGCGGTTATCAATTCCGGGACAATTTCTTTGATGAAAGATCTTCTTAAAGCTTCATTGCCGACTTCGAATGGAATAATAATTTCTGACATAATGCTTTGCTTCTATATTTGATCCATTGCTGTGTTCATCTCCGGAAAACTTCACAAAACGGTCTCTTTGCAAAGTCTTCTTTTAAACTATTTATTCGTACGCAATAGCTATTTATTTATTTCTTCAATATTAAAATATTTGTCAGAAAATTATGGATGGGGTTTTTATTTCATGTGAGTTCGATATAATGAAACTATGGAACTTGAGTCCTGAATTAATTGCTGACTATTGAGGCTGTGTGAAAATTATAAATCAATTTTTGTTGCCTTTAAATAATTTAGGTGCTTCGAGAATTTGCACTTTTCTTACACTCCCTAATCCTGATTATTCACCAAGAAATTTTGTTGTGATCAAGGCAAAATTAAAAATGCGCATGAAATGCAATCTCATACTTTGATTAAGCATTTTTAAATGCAACGCAGAGCACGGCAAAATTTCGCCTCCTTTTTTTGTATCCTCAAAATCGAGGATGATCTGAACTTACTTAAAATTTTTAATAACAATTATATACGTATCATTTTTATTATTTACATGAATAATTCGGGTTAATCCTCCCTATTCATAGAGAGGCCGTTCGTTCATAGGCCTTAAAAACGTTTATAAGTTGTTTTTTTGCTTATGTATTATGTTTGTAAAATTCGAGAACCAATAAGCTTGGTCTAATAAATGAAAGTCACTTAAAAAATTAAGATACTGCCTCATTTACATTGCTATTTTTTCACAGCCTCTATGGTCGATAGACCGTAAACGGTAGTAGGTTAGATGCTTTGATCTACATTTACAAGTCAATCGACGGTTAAGGAAATGACGGGGTCGTGATGGATTTGCCCCCCCTTTGAGGGATTTGGGGGTTATGACCACAGTCGGTGCATAGAGAAACATAATGCTCATTATAGCAGCGTAACTCCTCTCGCACTGTCATTTCAAGCGAACGAAAGGATAGCGGTCAGACGAGTCATAACCGTCTGACCACTGTTGGCACAGGTTTCATTTCACATGATAATCGATGAGCTTCCAGGTATAATATAAACCGTTAGAAGAGACCATCTTTTGGACTAAACCCACACCGGGCTTAAACCAATCATCCTGTGTCAGGTAATAATTGAAGGAAATTCCGTGTGTGCTAATATGATATACCTTGTCGAATGTGCCGGCGGAAACACTCAGGGTATCTTCGGATATAACCCGGCTGCTGTCAGGACCGAGATGCCATTCATTTACAGAATAAAAAGGTAAAATATATACAGAAACCACTTGTGGTTTCTTACATTTACATACTGATGAATATACTAATCCGTCAGATATCAGGACGCTATCCCCGGAAACTGCCACATAAGTTGTATCCACATTCCAGGGAGGTCTGGCAGGGGATACTTCCGGCGGCCATACGGTTCGCCAGACCGATGCAATAGTACCGTCTGGTAGCTTCGTTGAATCTATTATGGAAACCTTCAATGTACCGGTAGTTAATGTATTTCTCCTTTGGGAATAGGCCGTATCCGTCACCGCATACGTCCACGAGTCGCCGACTTTATTGGGAAAATATTGATCCGATATGGAGAGATTGGACTGAATGCTATTATGGCATGAAGCCAGGGCAGCTATCACGAGGAGAATGAGACAGGAATATATGAGTTTGTGTTTCATGGTTTCTTTCCTCTACGGTCAGACGGTTAAAACCGTCAGACGGCCATGATACGCGAACACATTTATTTCACATGATAGTCCACCAGCTTCAAACTGCCGTTGAAATCACCCAGAATCAAGATCTGATTCATCTTAACGAGGCCAACACCTGGTTTAAACCAGATATCGCGATCAAGTCGGTAATTGAATGAAAACCCATGTGTATGAATCTTGTATACCCCGTTAAACATACCTGCCGGAACGGTCAATGAATCTTTGGAAACGACCCGGCTGCTGTCTGCATCGTGTATCCAGTTATTCCCGGTTTCCAATGGAAATATGTATTTATACCTTATTGGTAAATCCTTAATGGATTTTGGTGGGTAACGTTTCGGATTTATGGGAGAAGATATTTCTACGGTATCACCTGAGATAACGACATAAGTGGTATCCGTACCGAATACTTTG
>DATFMK010001021.1:0-4106 GCA_035267005.1 Balneolales bacterium | reverse complement strand
AACCGCAGCATATTAACCATATTCGAGGATTTCGAAGACGTGAAAATGCAGATATTGGGCAAAAGAACGGTTTTGCATAGCCTTCTAAGTAGATAGATTATAAGCTTAAACGAACGAACCTCACGTTAAATACAATAATTAACAATATGATATTTTTTCTTTCTTGTAGCTTACGTGAATAATTTGGGTCAACAGCCTATCGTGCTGATTTCCTAATGATAAACTCATCTCTAACTCGCGTCAGTTAACATTAAAAAATGTTCATTTCTACAAAAAGGCGACCTACGACTCTTTGATCAAACCCGAGCGATAAGCTTCGAGCAATTGCTTCAGATCATTGATTTTTTGTTGGATTTCTTTGCCGTTATCTGTGTCACAAACGCGCAGTCGATTGGTGTTTTTATGGAGTACCTTGGTTTTTGAGTGAATATCCACTTCTTCCTCAATCGCTTTTTGCGTAGAGACAAAAGGCTGATGAGCGGCAAGGATCAATCCATATGAATTAAAAATGAGCGTGTATCCGGCAATACCGGTTTGCGCCTGATAAGCTTTGGAAAAACCACCATCGATCACCAATAATTTGCCTCCGGCTTTTACCGGACTTTCCCCTTTTCTGACTTTAACAGGCACATGTCCGTTTATTATATGACCGGTTTCCGGGTCGATGTTGAATTCTTCTAAGATTTGATCTAAAACTTTATCATTAGTACGGTATTTATAGTAGGGATTCATCGCTTCTTTGTGTGTAGCAGGATCTTCGATAAAATAGCGTTCGATTGTGGCCATTTTTGATTTTCCAAAAAGAGGCGATTGCGAACCGCTCCACAAATACCACATCGTATCCATTCCATATTGCTTTTCCTCAGAATCATCTTCAGCAAAATACCCCTGCCGTGCGAGTCGTTCTAAACGATCCATAAAAGCTTTGGGACCGTGATCTCTTCCATCTAAAGTAAAATGACGCAGTCGTCCGCTGCGTGTTAATGGGATACAGCCGTGATAGAGTAAATTTCCATTGTAAGCTAAATACATGCTGCCTTTTGAAAAAAGAAAACGGACATGCTCCTGTAATCGCTCACTATTTTGAAACGAGATGACCAGCCTTTCTATAACCGCTTTCTCATGCTCCGACAACCGGTATGGATCTTTCGGGTCAATAGTGGGCAAATGAGCATCTACAAGCTCATATATTTTATTGTTGATTGAAATCGTCTGGTTTACAAAATCGATTTTATCTAAAAGCAGACGATCGTCCATATAATATTGAGGTCGGCGCTGAATTATCTGACCTTCCAGTTTTAACTGAACGATCGTTATGGCTTTATGCATACGTGCCATCAGCAACTGCTCGTATTCAGTAAACTCACTCTCAGCATCTTTGGGGCGGAATTGTTCACACGGATCGTCACCATACACATCCATTGCCAGAGAAATTAAGGGCAGCATGCTAATCCCGTAGCCATTTTCCAAGGTTTCCATATTGGAATAGCGCAGGGAAACACGAATCACATTGGCGATACAGGCTTCGCTCCCGGCCGCTGCTCCCATCCAGACAATATCATGATTGCCCCATTGGAAATCGACCGCGTGATGTTTCAATAAAGTATCCATGATGATATGTGCTCCCGGACCCCGATCATAAATATCCCCAATAACATGTAACCTGGTAATGGTCAGACGTTGAATCAGTCGCGCCAATGCGATAATAAAAGCTTCGGCACGGTCCGTATCGATGATGGAATCAATAATGCTGCTGTAATAATGCTGCCGGTTTTTAATGCTCTCTTGCTCGTGTAATAATTCCTGGATAATGTAACTAAAATCTTTTGGCAGAGCTTTTCGTACCTTGTTTCTGGTATATTTTGAAGAGTAAATCCGGCAAAGCTTGATGAGATGAAACAAATTCTGCCGAAACCATTTGTCCTTATCTTCAATCCTTTTAAGAACCACGGCCATCTTTTGTTCCGGATAATAAATTAAAGTGGCCAGATTTCGTTTCTCCTGATCAGAAAGAGTATCCTCAAAGATCTCTTCGATTCGTCGTTTGATAGAACCCGATCCATTTCGTAAAACATGTAAAAACGATTCGTATTCACCATGAATATCGGAGACGAAATGTTCGGTTCCTTTCGGTAATTCCAGAATTGCGCTGAGATTGATAATCTCTGTGGAGGCCGTGCGTATGGAATGATATTGTTGAGCAAGCAATTTCAAATAACGTAATTCATTTTCTGAAACAGGCAAATGATTCTCCTTAGTTTAATATTTTTATTATGTTACGATAGTTCATACTTCAAAAATATGTACAGTATTAATTAATAGAACCTCAATAACCCGCTTTTCCGCAAAGTCCGGTTAGCCGTAATAAATTTACTAACAGAAGGCTATGCAAAACCAGGGATTTTGTTCAAGATCAAAGCTTGAACGACTTCGAAACCGTAGCATCCCAAATGCTTTCGGGATTCGAGGATTTCGAAGTCGTGAAAATGCAGGTATTGGACAAAAGAACGGTTTTGCATAGTCTTCTAACACTTAACTTTAATAAAGTGAATTAAGGGTAAATAAGGAAGATCATTTTGTAAGCACAACTATATGATAGATACGGAAATAAGTTTAATGTAACTTTATTTATGGAATTCTGGATTATGAAGGACTTTTTTTCCTAAAAATAGAGCACTATAAATGATGGTATGCTTAAAAAACGACGATATGTAATACGATTGCTTAACTTGATTTTGGTCATTATTGTATATAGCTGTAGTCCATCTACAAGCGTTCATGAAGCAAAATATGGAAATAATCCAGCGAAGAATTCGGGTAACAAATATCATCTCGTTTGGTCGGATGAATTTAATGGTGCTATAATAAATGCCGATAACTGGACATTCGAATCCGGACTGCAGAATAATAACTGGCCAAAATATTGGGGAAATAATGAGCTGGAATATTATACCGATCGACCCAAAAATGCGAATATTCAAAATGGGAATTTGGTAATAACGGCCCGGAAGGAAGATTATCGGGGGATGCATTATACGTCGGCTCGCCTAAAAACGGCTCCCAATAATAGCTGGCTTTATGGCAAATTTGTGGCCCGTATCAAGTTACCATATGGTAAAGGTATTTGGCCCGCTTTTTGGATAATGCCGGAAACAAACAGTTACGGTCCCTGGCCGCAAAGCGGTGAAATTGATATTATGGAACTAATCGGCGATCAGCCTTCGAGTGTATATGGTACCGCTCATTTTGGTGCTCAGAATGGTACAAAAGGAGGCAAATATACACTCAAGGACAGCCTTTTTTATCAAAATTACCATACATTTACTCTTCAATGGGAGCCGGACAAACTTATCTGGTTCGTTGATGGAAATGAATATTTAAAGATTAACAAATCTGACCTGCCAAAGGGAGAATGGCCGTTTAACCGTCGTTTTTACATTATTCTGAACTTAGCTGTTGGCGGAAACTGGCCGGGAAACCCGGATAAAAACACCCAATTTCCCCAAAAAATGAAAGTGGATTACGTAAGGGTTTATCAAAAGTAGGGATAACCGATTCTATATACCTGATCACTGTAAGTGGAACGAGGTTTAGATTAGGTAAAATCGTTTTAAATTAAACGCGGATGACACAGATGACGCAGATTTTCGCGGTAGATTAACCACAGGGAATAGCACGGTTATTTCCAGAAATATTTCGACGTCATTTATTCATTTCCTTTTGTCGAATTCCTGCTATTTTGCTATTCCTGCATTTTTAGTTAGATTAGTTGTGTAAACAACTATATATATAGCTGACTTCAATGGATATTCGCAAATCTAATCTTGTACCTAAATACTATCAGATTTATGAAGACTTGCTCAAGGACATCAGAGAAGGCAAGTTTCAGGAGGGCGACCGGTTCCCGAGTGATACGGAACTTGTTGAGCGCTACCAGGTAAGCAGAGGAACGATTCGTGAAGCCGTTAAGCTGCTGCTTCAACGTGGCTTTTTAATTCGGCAACAGGGAAAGGGTACCTTTGTAACCTACCGGAAGATTCAACAGGATCCCGAAAAGCTGATTGGATTTACGGAGTTGATGAAAAAGCATAATATCAAGCCCAAAG
>DATFMK010001020.1:0-11233 GCA_035267005.1 Balneolales bacterium | reverse complement strand
CCGAAATTTGAACTATCAGGACGCATTGAAACCAACCGGTATTGGTGCAGGTCTGGATATGGGATTAACGTATGTTATCAGTCTTGGAAATGACACCGCCCTGCTACACCGAATTAGAGGTAGAGCTCTAAAAAAATCTTTCCGATTAAGTGTATCTTTAACTGATATCGGATTTGTCAGATACAATAAAAACATTTCATCATATCAGTTACCATCCGATACAATAAAAGTAAGTCAAGTACCGGCTGGTCCTAATACCGATTTTATTGGTTCCCCTGGTAATTTTACAAAATTCATTGCTTCCGATCGTTCAAATAAAATGAATACTCCTTCAAATAATGTGTCTCATCCAAAAAGCCATGATGTCGCATTACCTTCTGCTTTACATTTTGGTTCGGTTTTACAACTAAACTGGTGGATGGCTGCTGTTGATTTTACTTATGGATTGAATCACAATACGTTCAATTCAAAATATCTCATCACTAATATTGGTGGTGAATTGCGTATCATTCCATTTTTACCCATTCGTCTGGGAATGCAGCTTCAGCAAACCCACAATCCCATTTTTGGTATCGGTACAGCGCTCAATCTCCCTCATTTCGAAATATCAACCGGATTCCAGCTTAACACTCCCGGATACAGACATAACACTTACGTACTAAGTTCTGCCGTTACGGCCATTCAAATTCGGTTTTAATTTTTCCACAATTTACGATGGGCTCCACTCCCCGCTTTTCCGGAGTGGGGTCCATCTACCTTTTGGCTGGAATCTGTCTTTCGCGTAAAATTTATTTTTCCGAATCTTTTCTAAAATAGATTGTCGAAATTTAATCATTGCCTTTTTAGATGGACCCCACCGTTTTAGGTGGAGCCCATCGAAATATGAATTTCATTGACCTTTAAAATGAGGCTCCCTTTTTTCGATAAAAGCCCTCACCCCTTCAAGATGATCTTTAGTCCCGGCTGCGATCTCCTGAAAATCACTTTCCATTTCAAAAGCTTCGGTTAAACTCATTTCTTCTGCCCTGTTTGCCATATATTTGATCAGACCAACAGCAATAGTTGGCATTATAGATAATTCCCGGGCCACTTCTTTGGCAGTTGCCATCAAATCTTCATAATTAGTGACTTTATTCACGAGCCCCCAGTTCAATGCTTCCTCACTCGATATCTTTTTTGCTAAAGAAGCTATTTCAAAAGCCCGATATTTCCCTAAACGTCTGACAAGATATGTCATCACTCCGGAATCGGGTACTAATCCTATTTTTGAAAAAGCAGGATAAAAAAAGGCTTCTCGAGACATAATAAGATAGTCACAGGCTAAAGCAAATCCGATCCCTGCACCAACGACAGCTCCATTTATAGCAGCTAAAACCGGAATCTTCATATCGCCGATCATTTTCACTACAGGCTGATAATAGGTTTTCAGATATTTTGAATACTGATCCGTATTTCCAATTTTAGGATCTTTTAGATCAGCCCCGGAACAAAAAGCCTGATTACCCCTCCCTGTCAATATGACGACTTTAATCTGTTCATCCGCAGTAACTTCGTTCAGAAAGCTCATTAGTAACTGAATAACATCATCATTTATGGCATTTAATCTATCCGGTCTATTCAGCGTAATTATGCCAATATTTTCTTCTTTCCTTAAAATAACTTCCTGTTTTATCTCTTGATTTTTCATAATTTATCACCAAATTAGATAATTATGTTTAAAGTAGGATGTTTGGTTGAAAAAAATCATATCACTTATTTCTAAATTACATAATTCTGTCAAAGAAGACTTTGAAAACCAGTGATTTTGTTCAATATCAAAGCCTGAGCGCTTTAAAATCCGCAGTCTCGAAAGCTTTCAAAGCTTGGGCAAAAGAACGGATTTGCATAGTCTTCTCAATATTGAATCGAATCTTAAAATAATGGCATGATTTTCGATCATCTGTAGAAGAAAATGATCATTACAATCGTTGTATCATACAGAAATGCTAATTAAGTAACAGGTATATAATGTTATATTTACTAAATAAATCACTACACAAGCTTCTCAGAACACTAAAAGAGAGACTATTTCCCACACCTAAAGCGAAACCTGTTCGTGTACGTAATAATCAAAGGAAATTATTTCCATCTCAGTTTAAGTAAAAAATCAATCTGTTAGTCACTGAGAATCAACTTCATACTTCATATTTATTACCATGACCTAATGTCATGATTATTACTAAACAGTGATAAATTGCCATGAATAATTAATTGTGTCTGTCTAATTGATAGTGGACTGAAAAATGGCTCTTTATTTGTTACACAGTATAGGGAAAGAAACAAAAGGTATTCAAATAGTCCATTAATTATGAATAATGAATTGAAGCTTAATAACTTCTTCGATTTTTCCGATGAAAATTTTGAAGATTTTGAACAAGCCATACCTCTGATGTCGGAGGAAGAGGAAAGAAAATTGACGGAATCCGAAATTCCGGAAAATTTACCCATCCTTCCACTTAAGAATACGGTTCTGTTTCCAGGGGTTGTTATCCCTATAACCGTCGGGAGAGATAAATCGCTTGCACTTGTTAAGAGCTCATATGAAAATAACAAGATTATTGGGGTAGTAGCTCAAAAAGACGAAAATGTAGAAAATCCTACTGAAAATGATATTTACAAAATAGGTACGGTTGCCCAGATCCTAAAGTTGATAAAAATGCCAGACGGCAGTAAAAGTATCGTTATCCAGGGCAAGAGCATATTTACAATCAATAACATAACCCAATCGGATCCATACTTTATAGCCGATGTTGAGGCCTATGAAAATGTACTCGACATGTCTGGGCTTGAGTTGGATGCCGCATTACGTTCTGTAAAAGAGACAGCAACACAAATCGTAAATCTGTCTCCCAATATTCCTTCTGAAGCGTCAATTGCCATTAACAATATCAGCAGTCCTACATTTCTGCTGAATTTTATCGCCTCTAACCTAAATGTATCTATTGAGGAAAAACAGGAAATTTTAGAGACACGCGAATTTTCAATCCGTTTGGAAAAGGTGATTGAATATCTGAATAAAGAGCTTCAGGTATTAAATTTAAGTGAAGAGATTCGCTCCAAAGTAAAAACGGATATTGATGAGCAACAGCGTGATTTTTATCTGAGACAACAACTGAAAGCTATTCAGGAAGCTCTGGGTGAGGATTCTGAGAAGGAAGAAGTTGATAAACTCAGAAAACGTTTAAATGACAAACGATATCCGGATTCTATAAAAGAAGAAGTCAGTAAACAAATTGACCGTCTTGACCGGACTCCATCTTCGGCTCCCAATTATAGTGTCATTCTCAATTATGTCGAATGGATTCTGGATCTACCATGGCAAAAGTATTCCAAAGATAAATTGGATCTGAAACGAGCCCGGAAAATCCTTAATGAAGATCATTACGGACTCGAAAAGGTAAAAAAACGGATCATTGAATATCTTTCAGTGCTTAAGCTGAAAGAAGATATGAAAGCTCCAATTCTGTGCTTCTACGGACCTCCGGGAACGGGTAAGACTTCTCTCGGACGTTCCATTGCAAGGGCACTGAACAGAGAATTCGTTCGATTTAGTCTTGGCGGACTCCATGACGAGGCAGAGATTCGTGGTCACCGAAGAACGTATATCGGAGCCTTACCAGGTCGTATCATCCAAAACATTAAAAAAGCGGGTACATCCAACCCGGTTATGATGCTGGATGAGATCGATAAAGTCGGCTCTGATTTCCGGGGGGATCCGACCTCGGCACTTCTCGAAGTATTAGATCCGGAGCAAAACAATTCCTTTTACGATAATTACCTGGAATTGGAATATGACTTATCAAAAGTTTTATTCATTGCCACAGCGAATACTTTAGATACGATCCCTTCACCATTGCGCGATCGTATGGAGATTATCCGAATCAACGGATATACGCAGGAAGAAAAGCAACAAATTGCCAAACGGTATCTGGTACCTAAACAAATAGAGGAAAACGGTTTAACCAAGGAACAGATTCGAATTAGTAACAAGGCCCTTGAGAAAGTCATTGATGGATATACCAGAGAATCCGGTGTTCGTAGTCTGGAACGCGAAATTGGTGGTGTGGCTCGCGGTGTAGCCAGCCGAATCGCGATGGATGAGATCAAAAAAGCCAAGGTAGGGATCAATGAGGTTGAGAAATATCTTGGTAAACGGAAGTTTTTCTCAGAAATAGCAGAACGAACAACCGTCCCTGGTGTTGCTACCGGATTGGCATGGACACCCGTCGGAGGAACTATTTTATTCATTGAAGCCAGCGTTTCACCGGGTAATGGCAAATTACACATTACCGGTCAATTAGGCGATGTCATGAAAGAATCAGCGGTACTGGCACTATCCTATTTAAAAGCCGACGCCGACAAATATGGAATCCCTAAAACGGCATTCACAGATTGGGATCTTCACATTCACGTACCTGCCGGAGCTATTCCTAAGGATGGTCCTTCCGCCGGGGTATCTATTCTTTCTGCAATTGCCTCCATTTTCACGCAACGAAGGGTAAAAAATACCATAGCGATGACTGGAGAAATCACCTTACGTGGTTTGGTTTTACCTGTTGGCGGTATCAAAGAAAAAGTACTCGCCGCAAAACGTGCAGGGATTAAAAAAGTCTTATTACCTAAGAAAAATGAAGGCGATTTCGAGGAGATTGAAAAAGACGTCGTAAAAGGACTTGAAGTTGGTTATCTCGAAAGGATTGATAAATTACTGGGCGAAGTTCTCGAAAGTGAACCGGTTGAAGATCACAGTAAGAAATTTATAAAAACCGACGAAAAAGCAAAGAAATCCCAAAACAGTAAAAAAGTACCTTCAAATATTACAACAGAGGAAGATACCGTAATTATCGATTAACATTTAATTACGGTATGTACTCAAATGCCCTAAAAGTCCGGTTACTCGCCGGGCTTTTTTATTTTCTCGAATAGTTTAGAATCATGATCATTAGATGGCAACCATCGCACAGCTGGAGCACATCGACGTTACCCCCACCAAAACGTTTCCTTGTTTCTTATACTTGATTCGCATTATTTTATTTATAGAGTTATCAATTAACTATGAAATCCCCATAAAACGGTGGTTTAACAAAAATATAAAGCATTGGCAAAGAAGGGTAGAATTATAAAATCGACCGGTAGCTGGTATGAGGTGGCACTAGATTCAGGAGAGAGCATTTCCTCACGCCTTCCGGGCAAATTTCGTCTCAATAAAAAGGAACAAACGAATCCGGTGGCTGTTGGAGATATTGTAGAAATCGAGGAAGTTGAAGACGGAACCGGCATCATTAAGGAAATAAAAGAACGCTTCAACAAGATTGCACGTCAGGCTACTCATGGAAGAAGAGGAGAACATATCATTGTTGCTAATATTGATCAGGCTTTTGTAGTTCAATCCGTACGGAAACCAAGGTATAAAACGGGTTTTATTGATCGATTTTTAGTTACTTGTGAAGCATTTGAAATCCCACCAATAATCATCATCAATAAAATGGATCTGGCCACCGATAAAGATCTGAAGAATATTAAATTCATTCAAAAGGTTTACAACTCTTTAGGATATGATTTTATAACCTGCAGTATCCATGATGAAACTACATTAAGGCCGATAATTGATCATTTAAAAAATAAAATCTCGGTTTTTGCCGGTCCATCGGGTGTAGGAAAAACAAGTATATTGAATGCGATCGATCCGAACATTAACCGGACTGTTAAGAAAGTATCCGAATATTCTCAAAAGGGAAAACATACCACAACGTACGCTGAATTAATTCCATTACACTTTGGCGGCTACCTGGTAGACACACCGGGTATCCGTGAGTTTGGCCTGATACATATTGAGCCACGGGAAATTGCCCTACTATTTCCCGAAATGGAAGAATTACAAAACGAATGCAAATTTTACAATTGCACACATATTCACGAACCCGGATGTGCTATTAAAAAAGCTGTTGAAGATGGAGAAATTGCTGAATTCAGATATAAATCATATAAGAATATATATCTGTCGTTTGAGCAGTAATCCAAAGTCGTATATTTTCTTTTTACTTGTTAAAAAACTTTCGCTAATATAACGTTCGTATCGGTATTAAAGACAAATCCACAATAAATGATTGTTTTATAATTATTTAACCTAACAAACTTATCATCTTTAAAACGGCAAATTAAATTGGGTTTACTCATGAAAGGGTTTACGATGAGAACATTATTACAAAAATCGTTTAAATTCAGTCTGCTTTTATTAGGCTTCGGGGTGTTTTCGTTTCACAATTCATACGCCCAGTTGGATAATGTAGGAACTATCCTTCAATCCGGAAAAGCGGATGCGAATATTTTAGCCAAAGAATACCTCTCTCCTCTTGGAAAAGGTTTTGGTGCCGGACTCAATTCCGGCTGGTTCACAACAGCTAAGACACATCATACTTTAGGATTTGATATTACAGCGAGCACAAGCCTGGCATTCATCCCAAGCTCGGATCAAAGTTTTAACGCTGCGAATTTAAAACTTCAAAGATTACAGTATGATCAAAACAGTCCTCAAATGTCATCAACGATTGGTGGACCCAAACAAATGGGATCAAAATTTAATATTGTCGATCAGGGATATAATTTAGGCAGCATTACAATGCCGGAAGGGACTGGCTATCATTTCATCCCCTCTCCCATGATTCAAGTTGGTGTAGGTTTGATTCATCATACTGATATCATGATTCGTTTCTTACCGAATATCAAAGTTCCCAATTATGGTCGTTTTCATCTTTACGGTTTTGGCATTAAACATGGGTTGAATCAATGGATTCCGGGTGGTAAATTCTTGCCGGTAAATTTATCCATTATGGCTGGATTTACTGATTTTAAAGCCAATTCGGGACTAAATGTACAGCCTCAGGATGGTCCCAATACAACGGATTCATACGATCCTTCTACCTGGAACGGACAAAAAATCACCACGGAAACGAAGGCTTACACTATAAATGCATTAGTTGGTAAATCATTACCGATCTTAGCAGTGTATGCAGGTGTTGGTTATGAATCCTCAAAAATGACCGTTGCAACACCCGGGAATTATCCGGTAACCGTCCCGGCTCCAACACAAGCCAATCCTTCCCATAAAAAAATTGACAAACTGGTTCGACCTATTGCTTTTAGTATCAAAGGAGCCAATTCATTTCGGGCACTTGTTGGATTACGTATTCACGTATTAATTTTCAGTCTCTCCGCTAATTATACCATCGCTAATTATTCAATGGCGAACGTAGGATTTGGTTTCAGCTTCCGGTGATTAATTTGGTATTTTAAAAAAGTAAACCTCCAAGGTTTTAAAAACCTTGGAGGTTTTTTTATAAGGCGTACATTAAAACAGATTTAATGAGCATCCAGCCAATTATCGGCTATCCCCATTTCAACTTTAAGAGGCACACCAATATCCATGGCCGATTCCATAAGATCTTTAATTTTTGAGGGGACTGAATTCAATTCATCTTCATGTACTTCAAAAAGCAATTCATCATGAACCTGTATGATCATTTGGGTCTTTTTCTTCTGTTGTTGAAGCCAGTCTCCGATATTGATCATGGCGATTTTGATTAAATCTGCCGCAGTTCCCTGAATAGGCATGTTGATCGCTGTTCGCTCAGCAAAGCCACGAATATTTCCATTTGGTGAATTAATTTCAGGAATATAACGCCGGCGTCCATTCAATGTCTTTACGAAACCATTTTTACGTGCTTCCTCAACTGTATTATTGATATACGTTTGAATTTTAGGGAAACGTTCAAAATAAGCGTCAATTATGGCTTTTCCTTCATGATTAGCCATTCCCAGACGTTGTGCTAATCCATAGGCACTAACACCATAAGGTATTCCAAAATTGACTTCTTTGGCTTTACGACGCCGTTCCGGTGTGACCTCATCTATTGATTCCAGATTAAAGATCTCTTTTGCCGTTCGGGAATGAATATCTTCATCATCGATGAATGCCTGCTTCATGGCTTCGTCATCTGCAATTGCCGCAATAATACGCAATTCAACCTGAGAATAATCAAGTGATAAAATTTTGTACCCTGACTTTGCCGTAAATGCTTTTCGAATTTCACGTCCTTTTTCAGTACGAATCGGAATATTCTGTAAATTCGGATTAGAGGAGGACAAACGCCCTGTTGCGGCAACACTTTGATTAAAATTGGTATGCACTCTTCCCGTTTTGGGATTGATTAACTTAGGCATGGCATCGACATAAGTCGATTTTAACTTACTGAGAGCACGATAATCCAATACTAATTTTGGGACCTCATATTCCCCTGCTAAACCCGACAACACCCGTTCTGATGTTGAGTACTGTCCCGTTCTTGTTTTCTTTTTAGAGGGTATTTTAAGCTTTTTAAAGAGTATGTCTCCAAGCTGTTGAGGTGAATTTATATTAAATTCATATCCTGATTTGTCATAAATCTCTTTTTCCAGCTTTTTAATTTGCTCACCCAATTCTTCAGAATATTGTTTTAACATATCCGTATCGAGCTGAACGCCTCTCATTTCCATCGCTGCTAAAACCTTTGTCAGGGGAAATTCAATTTCTTCAGCAATCGCCTCCAGATCATCCTTCTTTAGCTCATCGTTCAGAATTTCATACAATTGTAAGGTGATATCAGCATCTTCACAGGAATAAGGATAAACTTTTTCGGCGGGAATATCCGCCATCGATTTTTGTTTTTTGCCCTTTTTCCCTATTAAAGTTGTAATTGAAACCGGATCATAATTCAAATATTTACGCGCTAACGCATCCATATTTAAGGACTGACTGGAATCCAACAGATATGCGGCTAACATAGTATCGAAGACCGGGCCTTCTATCTCTAACCCATATCTTTTTAACATGATATAATCATACTTATAATTCTGAGCTATTTTCAAACTTATTTTTGCAAAGAGCGGACGAATAATATTAATCGTTTTATCGGTATTAAGTCCACCTTCTACTTCCACCGGGATATAATACGCTTCCTTTGATTTAACAGATAAGGCGATTCCTACAAGTTCTGCCGTAATCGGATCGGTACCGGTAGTTTCCGTATCAAAGCAAATCAGATTCTCATCACTTAGATTATCGACCAGCTTTTTAAGTTCATCATAGCTATTTATCATATGATATTCGACATTATCTTCATCGAGGGTATCCCATCCGGATTCCGTAACCGAATCGCTCTCTTCATCATCAAATAACGAAAATTGTCCGCTGCCATCTGATCCAATTGAAGATTTAGTTTCAGAAATTCTCAAAAAACGCCTCATAACCGAACGGAATTCCATACGTTTGAAGAATTCAATAACAGTATCCGTATCCTTTTTTTTCCATTCTAAAGAACGCCATTCTGCTGTATCGGGCACATCGGTTATAATAGTAATCATCTTTTTGGATAGTCGTGCCTGATCGGCATTTTGCATCAACCCTTCTCTTACCCGTTTTGATTTTATATCCGGAGCCGCCTCAATAGCTGCTTCAACCGATCCATACTCATTGATAACTTTTGGAGCTCCTTTTTTACCTATTCCGGGCACACCCGGGATATTATCAGAATTATCCCCAATCAAAGCTAATACATCGATTACTTTTTCCGGGGGGACCCCGAAGTACTTTTTTACTCCTTCAATATCAATAATATCAAAGCCTTTGGTGTGATTCAGTGGTTTATACATTTTAACATTGTCAGTAACCAGCTGCATAAAATCTTTATCCGGAGTAACCAGAAAAACGTCTACATCTTCACCGCTGGCTTCATAGGCTATGGTACCGATAATATCATCCGCCTCGTATCCATCATGTTCAAGATTTTGAATACCAAAACGTTTAACCATGTCCTTAATAAGAGGAATGCCCGTTGTCAGATCTTCCGGCTGTGGTGGTCGGTTGGCTTTATATTGCTCATCCAATTTATGGCGAAATGTTGGAGCGGCAGTATCCCATACGACCGCGATATGTGTGGGTTTTTCCCTTTCCATGAGTTGTACAAGGGTTTGTGCGAAGCCATAAACCGGTCCCGTAGGAATCCCTTCAGAATTCCTTAAATTACTATTAATGAATGCGAAATGGGCTCTGTAGGCCAGAGCCATACCATCTAACAGGAAGAGTCTATCTTTGGACATTAGGTTGCTATATTATACTTTTGACGGTTAATTATTTTGCATTTATCCAATAAATAAATGTAATATGTAAAAATTTGTAGTTGAAGCTAAACTTTTTATGAGTTTTATCGAATACTATGATAAATGATTATTCAATACATGTGATTAATACATGAGTTTAAAGAACGAAACACGCGAAGCTTTTCAAAGTACAAAATCTTTTTACCGGGAATACACCAAGGGGATGACCCGGCAACGTCTTGGCAGAGATTTTCATGCCGATTCTACGCGATTGAAAGAACTTTACAAAGAGGCAGTTGGAGAAGATGAAGAATCGGAAAGCGGACGCAAATTAGGTCCACATATAAAAGGAATGCGTTTATTCAATGCTTTGAGTAAGCGATTAAATCCAACCCGAAGACTTATTTTCGGGGGTTCCATCTTTGGCTTTTTTCTCCATTATTTCACAACCGGTTTTTTTTCGATGGCCCTTTTACCCCTTTCATTTGCCGGCATTTTAATGGTTCTCATGCTCGAGTTACTGGAAAAAATTGATGTGAAGAAGGAAATTGATCTGGCCAGAGAAATTCAATTGAGCCTACTCCCTCCTTCTGACATAAAAACAGATCGGGTTAATATCTCATCCTTTGCGAATACCGCTAAAGAAGTAGGCGGAGATTATGTCGATGTTATTAATACGGATATCGGAACATATGTCATTATCGCAGATGTCTCTGGCAAAGGATTAACAGCCGCTTTGTATATGGTGAGGATACAAGCCATGGTTCATCTGATCATCAATCAATCAAAACCGAAGCCCAAAGAGTTGTTACTTGAATTAAACAATTACATCAAATCCGGCAAACGTGATAAAACATTTGTAACAGCTTGTGTAGCTTTCTTCCCTAAGGATAAAAATCACTTTGTTTTTACCCGTGCCGGACATAACGCTCCTATTCTTTATAACAAAACAAAAGACGCCACATTAACACTTCGTACCCCCGGACTCGCCCTTGGGATGACGGCATCCCCCCAATTGGATCAATATCTCAAAGAAACGATAATTGAATTTAAATCCGAT
>DATFMK010001019.1:0-2030 GCA_035267005.1 Balneolales bacterium | reverse complement strand
CAGCTTTTCCATAAGCCCGATTTTAAACTGCCACATTGTATCATTAACCAGCTTATTTTATTGACAATAATCAGTCTTATCCTTATTTTCATATAATGATGGATTGATAAATTTTTAACCAAACCTCCTGTGCAACACAGATCCGAAGCTCTAAATCTATCCCAGAACTGATTCGAATCAGGATCAGAAAATCCTCAGACGTAAGCTACATTCCTACTGACAGTTGACAATCATAAACCCTTAACTTTCGTGGAGAAAGCCATGACAAAGGGTTACCAGAAGATGCCGAGATGAAAACCTCTAAGGATGTTTGATGCCCTTTATGGGACAATACTTGTTCTGTTGGGAGAGCTAAATTACCAGGTCATAAATACATGGGCAGATGTCTGGACAACTTGAAGAACAGCCAGCGGTTGGGTAAATGGCCGTTTATCTTAATTAATTTCCTACCTTTAAAAGCGGGTTTTATGGGGTGCGGCATACGCAGCACTTAGACAAGGGCCGAATAATATCAAATGACATACTTAAAAGAAAATAAGGGGGGAAACCATGTTAAAAAATGTTAATTATAATCTATTGGAAACTATCACAATAGTATCAAAAAGCCTTTACCGGTATGATACTTATATACACGACGCGGAAAATAGTAAATCCAGCCGGGAATTATGGACAACGTTTAAAGCACAACGAGAAAAAGAATTATCGATGCTCCTTAAAGAATTAAAAAATCAGATCGATAGCGGAATGCTGACTTTGGAATAACATTTCATTTACCAAAATACACGTATGCCGCATAGACAAATAACGACAATGCAGTTTTAACCAACCATGCCGAGCTGATCGTCAACCAGCGGCGCTTCGCTTGCTCGTCGTCGGCAATTTACGTGGAACATTAAGATTTCAGATAACTCACCATCCTTCACTTAACCCCATTTCAAGGGGGCTTGCCATGAAAAAAAAGTTATCCTTTACCAGGTATGAGCGTGAAATCCTACCCAATTTCAGGCAAAAGATCAGTAAAGCGGAATCTACCGAGGATGTGAAAAAATTCTTTGTTTATACTGTCAAGGAGCTTTTCAAAAATGTTTTTGAAGGGCAAATGGAATTTGATTATGAGGAGTTCGAACTGACACCGGACAGCGAATCTCACTACCGATTGAGTGAACGGGTTCTGTCTTCCAAGGATTTCACGTCTGTCTGGAATCATTCCGATCTGCCCCGGGTCGTTAACCGCCTGGCAGAATCAAGCATACGTCGCTACACGCACCTGGAAAAACATCCGGAAAAAACCGACAGCAAGATTAGAATGTAGGATACAAATGGTTCGACTGCTTTATCGAACCTCAAGCCGATATATTTTCCTTACAAGAAAAAAGGAGGAGTTAAAATGACGTTATCCAATGAGACCAAGAATGAAATGGCGGCTTACCAATCGGGCCCGTTTGAAGATCTGACAATACAGGAGGCTTTGACAATCATCGCTGTCTACGCTGCTCAAATGGATCCTAAAAAATGCCAAGACGATGTTAAACGAATTGTAGTCACCGCCGAACGCCTTCCGGAGTTTGTCGCGAAAAAAGAAAGCATATCTTCCTTTGTAAATAAATTTATAAACTCGATGCAAGCGATCGACTCACAGAAAGCAGTGGAGATTGCAGCCGATGTATTAACTACGGAGATGCGCAAAACAGCCTTTAAACTAGCAGCTGAGGTTGCATTGCCGGATAAGGTATTAACCGATAAAAAAAAGTCGGTTCTTGACAGCCTCGAATCCAAGCTGTCGATTAGCAGCGAATTCGCTCAAAAAACGATTGAAAAGTTTATCGCATGAAAGGGATTGATAGAAATACAAAATGCCCTAAGATAAGGAGTTATATGCTGGCGATATCTGCTGAGACTGTCGAAAAAGCCCTATTTTAGCATTTTTATCAATTCCGCTTATAATAAAATCGAGTACTTACAACCCACAAAATCACCAGTTTTGGGTTTTTCGACAGTCTCGCTAGGTATATGACAAAATTGAGCTGCTG
>DATFMK010001018.1:0-14127 GCA_035267005.1 Balneolales bacterium | reverse complement strand
TTTTTCGTTCCTCTATGGTTACCTGTTTTGAGGCAAATGGATACGGTTTGTAAGTAATGTCAACGCTTTGGTTGGATCCTGAATCCAGTTCAGGATGACGTCGTTTTGGAGTGATGAAAATACTTGTAAACCAAATACATGTTACAGTCCATATTTCCATCTCAAGACCTCATGCCCGACTCCGATCGGGCATCCACTTACACGTTGTAAAAACTTATCAATGGATTAAAAGAAACAAATCATTCCCAAAAGACGTCATTCCGGGCTCCGCAGACTGTAATGTACCTTAAATAATTTAGGTGCTTCGCGCAATAACGCACTGCTTACCCACTCTCAATCTCCCGAAAGTATGCGGGACAAGTTCTCCCTTTCCCGGATAAATCCGCGACAGGGAGAGAGGCTCAGTAATAAAACTCAGTGACAAAAAGTTTAGGTGGTTTATCTCTTGAATTTATTATTACACAGTCTGCCCGACCCGGAATCTCGCTGTGAAGGGCTACAAGCGTTGTTTCGTTTATTTCTGGAATTTTTTGTTTTTAGCTATATCATCCACGGTTTGTAAACGGTGCCACGCTTTGGCTGGATCCTGAATCCAGTTCAGGATGACGTCGTTTTTGAGATTGATTGACTTTTCTCTCGTCACATCCGCGTCGTCTGCGTTCTATCACACATTAAACCGGAAAAGCATCACATCGCCATCTTCGACTACGTAATCTTTCCCTTCTGAGCGCATTTTTCCGGCATCTTTTACAGTATTTTCGGAGCCATATTCCACATAATCTTCATATTTGATAGTTTCGGCACGAATAAAACCTTTTTCAAAATCGGTATGGATAACTCCCGCAGCCTGCGGTGCTTTGGTACCTTTTTTGATAGTCCAGGCACGTACTTCTTTGGGTCCGGCTGTAAAATAGGTAATCAGACCAAGCTCACGATAAGCAGCTTGAATTAATCGGTCGAGTCCCGGACGATCCAGGTTCATTTCTTCAAGAAACATCTCTTTTTCGTCTTCATCCAACTCTGCGATCTCTGATTCAATTTTAGCACAAATGACAACGACTTCAGCTCCTTCTTCATCGGCACGTTTTTTCACCTGACTCACATATTCATTGCCTTCTCCATCTGGCAAATCATCTTCTGAGACATTACAGACATACAGAACCGGCTTATCCGTCAACAGAAATAAATCCGAAAACTGTTCTTTATCCTCATCGCTGCCCTCAAAGGTTCTAACAGGATTCCCATTTTCAACATGCTCATGTAATTTTTCGACTACTTTGAGCTTATTGAGAATGGCTTTTTCTCCACTTTTAGCTTCTTTTTTAATGCGATCCAGCCTCTTCTCAATACTTTCCAGATCTTTGAATAATAATTCATCATCAATAATCGAAATATCCCGTAATGGATTGACTTTCCCTTCAACGTGAATCACATCATCATTTTCGAAACAACGAACAACGTGAATGATAGTATCCACTTCACGAATATGCGATAAGAATGCATTTCCCTTCCCTTTTCCTTCTGAAGCACCTTTTACCAAGCCCGCGATGTCAACGAACTCAATAATAGCGGGGGTCACTTTCTGTGGTTCGACCAATTCTTCCAATTTATTAAGCCTTTTATCCGGGACCGAAACAACTCCGACATTTGGATCGATGGTGCAAAAAGGGAAATTAGCCGCTTCCGCTCCGGCATTACTTAACGCATTAAACAACGTAGACTTACCAACATTTGGCAAGCCCACGATACCACATCGTAAACTCATATTTTTTTCTTTCTAATTCTTATAAAATTAATCTGTGCAATTCTTTTGGATAAATTTAATCTCGGGAAGTAAAACTGCTGTCAATTTGCCCATACCTCTCGATTCACCATAAACACACCCCGTATCGATACCAATCATATTTTTTGTAAGCAGCGGTTCCATCATGGGAGTGTGACCAAAAACAACCGTTTTTTCCCACACGTTATCGTTTGTCTGTAAATGAGATCGATCCCACAGAAATTCTTTGGTATAACGATCATGCTTCAGACTATCTTTTATTGTACGATTGGGATTTAAACCGGCATGTACAAAAAAGTATTGAGAAGTGTCGAAATAAAGAGTAGTATCTTTATAGAACGTTTCATGAATATCTGGTATCTGAAATGAGCCAAATTCTTTTATATATGATCGTATGGTAGCTTCTCCCCCGTTATATAGCCATAAAGAATAATCATCACTTTCCATCGCCTCTAATAGCATCTGTTCATGATTGCCCCTGAGCCAAACACATTGATGGGATTGTTCAAAATCGAGCAAGAGATCGATAACACGGCGGGAATCAGGTCCGCGATCGATGTAATCACCTAAAAATACGTATATACGGTTGGTGTACTCGTCTATAGATTCGAGCATTGTTTCAAGTGTATCCGCACACCCGTGAATATCTCCTATGGCAATGAACTTTTTATCAGGCAATGATTAAAATAATTTAATATGAATCAATTATTTAAAGTCTCGTCGATCAATCCTCTTCCCGATTTTTTGATTTTACCGGATTCTTTAAGTTGCTGATAGGCCGAATCCAAAATTCCGTTAACAAAACGTCCTGATTTAGCCGTTGAATATTTTTTGGCTATTTCAATAGCTTCGTTAATGGTTACTTTAGCCGGGATATCATCAAACTCGATCATCTCACAAATGGCCATGCGTAAAATCAGTTTATCAATAACCGCCAAACGATTGATATCCCAATTTTCCACATGTTTATTGATCTCGAGATCAAGTTCTTTTTCACTATTTATGGTTCTCAAATATAATTTTTCCGCAAATTCTATTGCTTCTTTATCTTTAAAATCTATTTTTTTCTTATCATCACCGACTGATTTTATAATATTATTAACCAACGGTTTTAACGTATATCGAATGATATTTTCAATCATATCATCACTGACCTCCGTTGCGTAAAGACTTTTAAGTACAGCTTCTCTAAGTTGTCTCCTGATTTTCATCCCAATTTTTTTAATTCTGCATTTATTAAACCTGAGAATATAACAAACATAATAACGAAATGAATCCGATTTACTATTTTATTAAGAATTAATATTGTGAAATTGTAATGTTTTAAAATAGATACAATAAATGTTCGAATAAACGTTGCTTAATAAGGCTATTTCTATTTATCTTCCGATTCTAATAGGGTCGTTAGCTCAGTTGGTTAGAGTGCCACGTTGACATCGTGGAGGTCAGCAGTTCGAATCTGCTACGACCCACTTAAAGTAAGCGCAAGGATCGGAAGCCTGCGCTTTTTGTTTATATAGTAACGGATATCATGGAAGAAGACAAAATCATACTTACATTACCCGACGGTACTAAAAAGGAATTTGATAAAGGGACCACCGGACGAGATGTTGCTGAATCGATCTCTAAAGGCCTGGCCCGAAATGCGTTAAGTGTTACTCTGGATGGTGAAATTCTGGATCTTGATCGTGAACTGCCACATGGTGGGGATTTTAAGATCAATACCTGGGATACCGATGATGGCAAATATACATTCTGGCATTCATCGGCCCACTTGATGGCGGAAGCCGTGCAGGAATTATATCCGGATGTCAAATTCGGCATCGGTCCCCCCATTGATCAGGGATTTTATTATGATATGGATTTCGGTGATAAAAAGCTGACCCGGGAAGATCTCGAGAAAATAGAGAACAAGATGTATGAACTGGCCCGGAAAAAATCTGAGTACAAACGTATCGAAGTACCAAAAGATGAAGCGGTAAATTATTTTGAGGAAAAAGGCGATCCGTATAAACTCGATTTATTAGAAGGATTGGAAGATGGAAACATCACCTTTTATGAACAAGGGGAATTTACCGACCTTTGCCGGGGTCCGCATATTCCATCGACTGATAAGATCAAAGCTGTCAAACTGATGAATATCGCCGGAGCCTATTGGCATGGTGATGAAAATAACAAGCAGCTAACCCGTATCTATGGAATCACATTTCCTAAGAAATCGATGCTCGATGAGTATCTCCATAATCTGGAAGAAGCGAAACGACGCGATCACAAAAAACTGGGTAAACAACTGGGTATCTATCTAATCGATTCGATGGTCGGACAAGGACTCCCGATATGGCTCCCTAACGGAACTATTTTACGTCGCGAGTTGGAAGCTTTCATGCGTGAAGAGCAAATAAATCGCGGGTATCAGGAAGTTATCACTCCGCACATTGGTAATATTCGCCTTTATGAAACTTCCGGTCATTATCCCTACTACTCGGATTCCCAGTTTACACCGATGGAAGTCGATGATGAGAAATATATGCTCAAGCCGATGAACTGTCCGCATCACCATAGAATCTATGATAGTGAGATGCACAGTTATCGCGATCTACCGGTCCGCTTATCAGAATTTGGTTCTGTATATCGATATGAGCAATCCGGTGAATTAAATGGATTATCACGTGTTCGTGGGTTTACCCAGGATGACGCCCACATCTATTGTACGCATGATCAATTGAAAGATGAGATCAAAAATTGTATTGATCTGACACAATATGTATTCGGTATTTTTGATATGCCGGTGGATATCCGGTTATCGTTCCGGGATGAAAATGAAAAGAAATATGGCGGAAAAACTGAATATTGGGATCGTGCACAACGTGAAATTCAGGAAGTTGCCGACGAAGTTGGTCTGACTTACGAGATTGTTGAAGGTGAAGCCAGTTTCTATGGACCTAAAATCGATTTTATTATTAAAGATGCCTTAGGACGCAAATGGCAATTGGGGACTGTTCAGGTCGATTATGTGATGCCGGAACGTTTCGATTTAACCTATGTGGGTTCCGATAACCAAAAACATCGCCCCGTAATTATTCACCGCGCACCGTTTGGCTCGATGGAACGTTTTACCAGTATCCTTATTGAACATTTTGCCGGAGACTTTCCATTATGGCTCTCCCCTACTCAAGTATCTATTTTACCTTTATCAGATGATTTTAATGATCTCGCTGATAAATATGCTACCACCCTGAAAGAGAAGCATGTTCGGGTCAAGGTTGATAAAAGAAGTGAACAAATTGGTGCAAAAATTCGGGATGCAGAAACGCAAAAGATTCCTTATATGTTTATTATTGGTGAGAAGGAAAAAGCTGCTGGTACGGTAGCCGTTCGAAAACATAAAAAAGGAAATCTTGGAAGTTTCATTTTTTCTGATTTTATTTCAAGTTTAGTAACAGAGATAAAAACAAAAGCATTACCAGAATAAACTGTTAATTAATAACAAACAAAAAGGAGTTAGAACCATCGCAAGAAGATATTATAGAGGGGCACCTCGACATAAAAAGGACGATACTCGTATCAATGAGGGTATTAAAGAATCGAAAGTTAGACTTGTAACACCTGACGGTGATAATGCAGTAGTCCCCATTGAGGAAGCGCTCAATAAAGCCATATCTTACGGTCTTGATCTTGTTGAAGTGGCGCCCAAAGCCAGACCGCCTGTTTGCAAGATCATGGATTACAAAAAACATCTGTACGAAAAGAAGAAGAAAGAAAAAGAAGCCAAGAAAAAACAACACGTCGTACAGGTCAAAGAACTTCGTTTTCGTCCACATACCGACGATCATGACTATAATTTCAAAATACGTCATGCTCGTAAATTTCTTGAGGATGGAAACAAAGTAAAAGCAACCGTTCAATTCAGGGGACGTGATATTATATACAGTGATCAGGGAAAAGAACTCTTACATCGATTGGCTGATGACTTGAATGATCTCAGCAAAATAGAAACTCCTCCCACACTCGAGGGAAAACGAATGACCCTGATTTTAGCACCAGACAACAATAAATAGAATTCCTTTGTAAAGCAGCCTGAATCTAATTATATTTAAGGCTTTCAATTAACAAAGATCATATACCACGTATTAGTTATGCCAAAAGTAAAAACAAACAGCGGTGCCAAAAAACGTTTCAAAGTTACCGGAACCGGTAAAATTAAACGTAAAAAGGCATACCGCAGCCATATTCTTACTAAAAAATCTCCTAAGAGAAAACGTAATCTTAGAAAGGCCACTTTAGTTCACGATGCCAATAAAGAGCAAATTCGTGATCTGATTCCTTATAAAAAGTAAGATCAGGCTCAATAAATAAATTTAAACCGTAAACTGAAAAGGATTAACAAATGCCACGTTCAAAAAATCTAGTGGCTTCCCGTCGCCGTCGCAAGAAGATTTTAAAACAAGCGAAAGGTTACTGGGGCGCACGAAGTAAAGTTTACACGGTTGCAAAAAATGCTGTAGAAAAAGCATTACAGTATCAATACCGCGATCGTAAAGTAAGAAAAAGGGAATTCCGCAAACTCTGGATTACGCGTATCAACGCAGCAGCCAGACTAAATGGCACTACTTATTCAAAATTGGTGGGTGCCATGAAAACCAAGGAAATGGAAATCAACCGGAAGGTATTGGCAGATCTTGCCGTCCATGAACCGGATACTTTCAAGGCTATCGTAGAAGAAGCCGTTGGCAACTAATGTGAAGTATTTTATTTAACCGGCAAGTTATCTTACCTCGGTGAGATGGTTTGCCGGTTTTTTTTTGATCCCCAGTAAATAGTGATTCATGAACAACGATATAGAAGCCGTTAAAGAGGAGATACAGAATTTTAAAATCAGTAACTCCGAAGAACTGGAATCTTTCCGTTTAAAATATCTCTCTCGCAATGGAAAAATTCCGGAATTGCTCTCTCAAATTGGAAAAGCACCCCGTGAAGAACGGGCTGAAATGGGAAAACAGCTTAATGCATTAAAGAACCTGGCGCAGGATGTCTTTGATAATGCAAAAGAAAAGTTGCAATCTGATGGCGCTGCACAACAAAAAGCTACCGACGATATCACCCTTCAGGCACCTTCACTCCCGCTCGGTTCCCTGCACCCGATTTCTAAAACTTTAGATGAGATAAAAAGTATATTCCTCCGACTCGGATTTACCATAGCAGACGGACCCGAACTCGAAGATGATTTTCATAATTTTACCGCGTTAAATTTTCCACCGGAACATCCGGCGAGGGATATGCAGGATACTTTTTTTGTCCGTAAAAACGTGGATAATCCACATGATGATTTAGTTCTGCGAACTCACACCTCTCCTGTTCAAATACGTCTGATGGAAAGCGAAAAACCTCCGATTCGGGCAATCATGCCTGGTCGCGTTTACCGTAACGAGTCCATAACCGCAAAATCGTATTGCCTGTTTCATCAGGTTGAGGCTCTGTATATTGACGAACATGTCAGTTTAGCTGAGTTGAAGGAAACGCTGATCATTTTAGCTAAAATGATGTATGGCGCCGATGTGAAATATCGTCTGCGTCCGTCATTCTTTCCCTTTACTGAACCCAGTCTGGAAATGGATGTTTGGTGGGGAAGCAAAGACAACGGACAATGGCTCGAAATACTTGGTGCTGGAATGGTGGATCCCAATGTTTTAAAAGCAGTCAATATCGATCCTGAAAAATACAGTGGTTTCGCAGTTGGAATTGGTGTGGAACGTATCGCCCTTCTGAAATATCAAATTAACGATATTCGTATTCTTTATGATAACGATCTTCGTTTCCTTAACCAATTCAAATAAAAGCTTAATTAACGCAATTTTTTAAAATTTGATATGAAGATATCCTATAACTGGCTCAAAGAATATATAGACCTGGATATTTCCCCTCAGGAAGTTTCTGATAAATTAACTTATGCCGGCCTTGAAGTTGAAGAAGTAGAACATGTTGGCAGCAATCTTGACGGCGTCGTGGTAGGTAAAGTTATGACCTGTGTTAAACATCCCAACGCCGATCGTCTCAAATTATGTAAAGTCGATCTTGGAGATCAAGTAACGCAGATTGTTTGTGGTGCTCCCAATGTCGATTCAGGACAAACGGTTCCGGTTGCCACGGTAGGTACGGAACTTCCGGTTGTATTAGACAATGGTAAAAATCTGGTGCTTCGAAAAGCCAAGATCCGTGGTCAGGTTTCCGAAGGAATGATATGTGCGGAAGATGAACTGGGAATCGGACCCAATCATGATGGCATACTTGTTCTGGATGATAACATAAAAGCTGGCACACCTTTTTCTGAAGTTCAGGAATTATTTGAGGATTATGTGTTTGAGATTGCCCTCACTCCTAATCGTCCCGACGCCGCCTGTCATTACGGTGTAGCCCGTGACCTCGCAGCGGTCCTGGATAAACCATTGAAACATCCTTTTCCGGAAATTGAGGAAGATACAAATACGTTAGATGACCGCATTACCATTGAAATCAAGAATCCGGAGAAGTGTCATCGATATGTCGGTAAAATAATTAAAAATGTCACTGTCAAGGAATCTCCCCAATGGCTTAAGAACAAATTAATGGCTATCGGTCTGCGTCCGATCAACAATGTGGTGGATGCTACGAATTTCGTATTACACGAAATAGGTCAGCCTCTGCACGCTTTTGATTATGAGCTTATCGCTGGAAAAAAAATCGTAGTCAGAGATTTTGACAAAGAATCAAAATTTACCACGCTCGATGATGAAGAACGTACTATTAAAGCGGGTTCTCTATTCATTTGTGATGGGGAAAAACCGGTTGCTCTTGCCGGTATCATGGGCGGACAAAATTCGGAGATCAATGAAAATACAAAAACAGTATTTTTGGAAAGTGCTTATTTTGAACCAGTTGGTATCCGCAAAACTTCCAAACAATTAGGATTACAGACGGATGCTTCTTATCGCTTTGAAAGAGGGATCGATCCGAATGTAACCCGAATAGCGGCAGAACGATGTGCACATCTTATTAGAGAATTGAGTGGTGGTTCCATCATTGAGGGCACTACCGATGTACATCCCGTTAAGACCGAACCTTTGGAACTTGATCTGAGAGTCTCTTTTGTTAATAAAATTTTAGGTACGGATTTCGATAAGTCATTAGTAAAAAACACCCTGCAACGACTCGAAATCCCGGTATCTGAAAAGAATGATGATACACTTAAATGTACCATACCTACGTTTCGACCGGACATTGAACGGGAAGTCGATCTTGTGGAGGAAGTGGCCCGGATTTATGATTATAATAAAATACCGGCTCCTGAATTTGTTCGATATATCACTCCAGCTCCCATTCCCTTCCATGAAAAATTTTTAAATAACGTAAAAGAATCTGCGAAATCACTTGGTTTCAAAGAGATTTACTCTAATTCACTGATGCCGGAAGATGCCTCTCATCAATTTGCAGATACTAAAGAGATTATTTCCACACTTAATCCAATTTCAAAAGATCAGACCCATTTGAGGCCGTCACTTGCCTATGGATTTCTAAGATCAGCGGCCTATAATTTCAACCGGTCCGCTTTATCAGTACGATTTTTTGAAACCGGACATGTATTTCGTAAAGGCAAAAAAGGCACGTTTATTAGAGGAATTGAGGAAACTAACCATTTATTAATGGGAGTTTCAGGTATAAAACATAAAGAACACTGGGATGCTCCCTCCGATCAGTATACCATTTTCGATTTAAAAAGCGCAGTAGACGGCTTTTTTGAATTGATTGAAGTCGAAGACAAGATCCACGCAAAAAAAGATGACGAAGATCATTTATCGTATCAAATTGGTAAGTTGAAAGTTGGAGAATTGTACCGGGTCGATAAGTCTCTATTGAAATCTTTTGATCTGGAGTTTCCTGCTTATATTGCAGAAATTAACCTTACTGCCCTCGAAAAGATTTTGGAAAAACAGCCGGAGAAGATATTTCAGGCTATTCCCAAATTTCCATCCTTCGAATATGATATCGCGTTGGTTGTCGACAAGACAATTTCAGCTGGAGATTTGATGTACGACATTCGCAAAAATTCCGGCTCTCTATTGACCA
The DNA here is from genome assembly GCA_035267005.1 of Balneolales bacterium. Taxonomy (GTDB): domain Bacteria; phylum Bacteroidota; class Rhodothermia; order Balneolales; family DATFMH01; genus DATFMH01. Next base: position 4,244 of record DATFMK010001018.1, on the reverse strand, counting down.
ACATCGACATATTCGATGTATATGAAGGAAAATCTATAGGAAAGAATAAAAAAAGTATTGCTTTCAGACTTTCTTTCAGAGATAAAAGTAAGACCTTGACTATCAAAAATGTAGAACCTATAATTAATAAAGTACTTAAGATTCTGGAAAAGAATCATTCTGCAAAATTACGATCATAAAGGAGGCTTCTGCTCTTTAAAATATGAACTTTAAAGAGAGTCCATATTATAGTGATTTTGATTCCCTGTTGGTGCAAATTAACAGGGAATTTAAAAAATTACGTCAGAAAATAATGACGTTACAGGAGGAGAATGCCATTCTGAAAAAGGAATTAAGCAGATTAAAAAATGCTCATCAATCCGGATTAGATGATAGGTCGGAATCGGAACGAATCGCATTACGACATCAGATCAACGGTTTGATAAGTAAAATTGATCATTACCTGGACGACTCTAACGTATGAAGTCAATCAAGGTTACCATATATGGCCGACAATATCCACTGAAAGTCGATAATGAAGATATCGATATGATGTATGATATTGCAGATTACGTCAATAAACGACTGCGTACATTTAAAGACGAATTGATCAATCAATCCGAATCGACCATTATGATTATGACTTGTCTGAGTTTGGCGGAAGAATTATTCGCGTTACGAAGAAAATATAATGCCACTGTCGGTTCTGATCAGATATTTGATCATGTAAATGACAAATTATCGAAACTTTTAACTGACATTAAGCAACAAAATTCCGATATTATCTGAGCAATCGTTTTGGGGCCTTAAAAAAGGAAACGTCAATAACGATACTTATTATATAGGGAGTTTGACTTTAGCTGGCAATAACAGGCCTCACGTCGGTTAACCGAATAGTGGAAGTTAGACCCAGTTAAGCGGGCACCCACATTGTTGCAAGGTTTATTGCACATCCTTTGCCTCAAAGCGATTATCATTTTATGGGCACTTACCATGGTGCCCTTTTTTATTATTTTTAACTTTCTTCAAAAGATTAATTACTGAAGGTATTTGATTTTTTATGTCACATTCTCTTAATGTGTTATTTATTGCTGATGTTGTCGGATCACCTGGTATCACGATGCTTGATACGATGCTCCCATCTCTCATTTCCAAATACAAAGCGGATTTTGTAGTTGTTAACGGTGAAAATGCCCATGAAGGCAAAGGACTGAACGAAAAAATAGTCAGTCATTTCTATGAATTAGGGACCCATGTCATCACAGGTGGTAACCACAGTTTTGACAAATGGAAAATTTATCCTTACATGAAAAAGGATAAAAACCTGCTTCGTCCGATGAATTACCCTAAAGGCGCTCATGGATATGGATATGTAGTATATGACTTACCTGGATTCACTAAAAAAATTGGAGTGCTGAACATTCAGGGACGTACATTCATGCAAGCTATAGACGATCCCTTCCGAACAGCTGACTTTGTCATTGAACGAATACAGGAAGAAACCAATATCATACTTGTTGATTTCCATGCGGAAGCAACCGCTGAAAAATGGGCAATGGGCTGGTATCTGGACGGCAGAGCATCACTGATGATCGGCACTCATACGCATGTACCAACTAACGACGCCCGAATTTTCCCGGAAGGAATGGGGTATGTCACGGATGCCGGAATGACTGGTGCTTTTAATTCGGTATTGGGTATGGACAAAAATACGGCGATTAAAAGGTTTTTGTTAAGTACTCCCCATCGATATAAATTAGCCAACGGAAATAATAGAATATGCGGAGTTTTTAGCAAAATTGATGAAGAATCGGGTAATTGTTTACATATTGAACCCGTTATATTCCCAAACTTCACGAATAACAAAGAATAATAATTGCTGATTTATTGGAATCAATATTAAGAGCTGAAAATATTTATAAAGATTATCCGGCAAAGTCTGGCCGACAACATCTCAATGTATTAACGGGAGTAAATTTTGAGATTCCAAGAGGTCATATTATCTCAATTGTCGGTCCGAGTGGTTGCGGTAAAAGTACCTTATTACATATCCTTGGAGGATTGGACAAACCTACTTCGGGTAGTGTTTTCTTCGGAGATAAAGATATCAGTAAAATGAATGCGCCTGATCTGGCATCTTTCCGAAATAAAAATATGGGTTTTGTCTTTCAATTCCATCATTTGCTGCCGGAATTTACAGCTCTTGAAAATGTATTCATGCCGGGACTGATCCAGGGTCTTGCAATGGATCAATTGAAGAAAAGAGCATTAGAGTTATTAAGTCACTTTAACCTTGACGATCGGGCCGATCATCGCCCTTCTGAACTTTCAGGTGGAGAACAACAGAGAGTTGCCGTCGCCCGGGCGATGATGAACGAACCTGAAATGATACTCGCAGACGAACCTACAGGGAATCTGGATGAAGAGAATACAGAAATCATGCTCGATATGCTATTTAATCTGCGAAAAAATGGCAAGTTGTCAATCGTCATTGTGACCCATGATCGATCGATTGCAGAAAAAACGAACATGATCTTTGAATTGAGAAAGGGTAAATTACATAAAGTCACATAATTTTTTTGCTCTACTCAAAAATCAGTGATAATTTAAGGGACTAAAATAAGATATAATAATTAATTGTTGATATGAGTAAGCATATTCCTAAAGAAGAACTGGAACAGGATGTTCTTGTAACCTATTATGCACGCGTAGTTGCATTTTTCGCCGGACACCGTAAAGTCACCATAGGTATTGGAGTAGCGATTGTCTTAGCTCTCGGGTTAGGTATTGGCTATTACTACTACGTACAATCGGAACAACATAAAGCAGAAACTTTAATGGCCGATGCAGAACAGTATTTTCGTCAGGCCGATTATCAAAAAGCGTTAAATGGAGATCAACAGGCATTAACTGTTGGTTTTTCGCAAATTATCAATAAATATTCGGGCACCGAGGCTGGTAATTTAGCTCATTATTATGCCGCTGTCTGCGAATTAAATCTCGGTAATAACCAAAAGGCACTGCAATATATTCAGGATTATGAACCACCGGAAGGAATTCTCGGTGTCGGACCTTTATCTTTGAAGGCTGTGATATTAGAAAATCTTGGTAAATATAAACAAGCAGGACAGCAATATCTTAAAGCTGCCAATTGGGATGAGAACGACTCGACAACACCATCTAATTTGCTATCAGCTGCTCAGGCTTTTATTAAAGCAGGTGATACTCAACAAGCTCATAAAGCAATTCAAACAGTTATACAGAAGTATCCAAATACAGGATATGTTACTCAAGCCAGAAAATTGAATGGATATCTTACAGCCGCTGCTTTGCAGAATTAATTTTTGGCTGTAATTTTGTTTGAAAGGACTAAAGCCCGTAATTGTACGGGCTTTTTTATTGGCCCGCAATTGGCACCAATCAAGAGAGACATTATAAAAAATAGAATTTTAGGGATGATATCGTTTGTGAGTTAGATTCTGTGGTTAAAGGCATTATGTGTTGTTTGACTATACTTGGTAAAAATGCTTTTAGCTAAATACCACGGTTTACCACCGGCATCAACACTTTGTTGGATTCTGAATTACATCCAGCCTGCCCCGACGTTTTTTTCGGGGAATGACGTCGTTCTTATGGTTGTTTTTTGCAACTTAAAGGCTACCAGCCAATCTCCATCGACGTCATTCCGGGCTTCGAGCCGGAATCTCACGGATTTAGCCTGGGAGCGTTTATTACTCATAAACAATACCTAAACCAGTAATCCAAAGTCACGGCCTGTAAACAATACAACGCTTTGTCTGGATCCTGAATCCAGTTCAGAATGACATCGTTTGGGGAACTTGAGTTAGGTGTAGGATTCTAACTAAAAAGCTTCCAGCCCTATCCCCACAGACGTCATTCCGGGCCCCGACCCGGAATCTCATGGTTAAGGGCTCTGAGCGTTGTTTCTTCTTTAATTGGATGGAATGTTTGGAGTTAAAACCACGGTTTGTAAACGGTGCCAACGCCTTGGCTGGATCCTGAATCCAGTTCAGTCCGCCCCGACGTTTTTTTCGGGGGGATGACGTCGTTTGGGGAGCTTGAGTTAGGTGTAGGATTCTAACTAAAAAGCTTCCAGACCTTTCCCCTCAGACGTCATTCCGGGCCCCGACCCGGAATCTTATAGTAAATGGCATTTAACGTTGTTTTAATTATAAACTGGAAAACTGTTTTTACGTTAAAAGCCATAGTCTGCCACCGGCATCAACACTTTGTTGGATTCTGAA
>DATFMK010001017.1:0-3634 GCA_035267005.1 Balneolales bacterium | reverse complement strand
GGCATTTCCAGAAAAGAAGCAACAATGTCTAACCCTTTCTTAATTTGTTGACAATAGCTTAGATCGGAATTTGAAAAAATCTCGTTTAAGGCATGTAATCCATCAGCATAATTACGAACTATATTTTGTGATCTTTGGGTCTCCGATATATCCTGTACCGCGCCCCGGATTTTGGTAACATGTTCGTTCTTAAGAACACGATTTCCAAAAACGGATAGCCAAGCCCGTGAGCCATCAGGTAAGTAAATATGCATAATTTCATTAAAGGGCTCGCCGTATTTAATTAATCTGAGACAAGCTTTATAGAGCTCAATCCTATACTTTAGAGGATATTGATCTAATATTTCGTTTAATGAATAACTTTCATCTCTGTTCAATCTATGTATTTGTACCGCCCCTTTTGAGAGGAAAAGTTTGTTATTACCAACGTCATATTCCCAGCCTCCGATTTTAGCTAAGCGACTTATCTCCTCGACAAGTTTTTGCAGATTATTCTTTTCGGCGATATCCAGGGCCAATTGAAATTCAGTCATGATCATATTGGATAAATCCGCCAGATTGGCTTTATCTGTGTCATCCCAATGGTGTGAATTTCGTTTGGCGCAACATAAAATTCCGATGGTAAAATCCTTACCGGTAAACAATGGAACCCCAGCAAAAGAGGATAGCGACCCGGATGACTCCTCTTTCGTCAACATCCCTGATTGGTTTACGTCATCGACAAAAAGAACTTGGTTTTCTTTGCGAACCCGATGAGTGAGTCGTTCCAATTGCTCTATATCGGTATGCGAAGGATGATTCCCGAAATCAGAGCTTTTTAAATGGAGCTTTTCACCATTAACAAAATAAATTGCAGTAAAATCAGACTGAGTGACGCGTTTGGTAAGGTGAGTGATTCGATCCAGAGCCTTAATATTATTCGAATCGTAGAAGAGAGATTTAAAAGTGGTTATTAAACTATCAGAAATAGTGCTTTTATTTTGAGATTTCACGGTTACCGATTCACTATTGTCTCGTTTCGGTGATTGTAAGGAATCCAGTCTATCCTGCAGAGCACCGATCAAGTTTTTTAAACTGTTATTAGTTTTCTGAGATTCTTTCATTTTTCTTCTACCATCCAAGTAAATTTTTAAAAAACAGACACCCTGTCAGGAAATGTTTTAATTAGTTTCAATAATAAGAAATCTATTTCAGGTTATGAATGATTACCCGATTTTTTTACAACGCAAAATTGATGAGAAGGAGGCTTTGCAAAACCAGAACCTTCGTTTAAGATCAAATCTTGAGCGACTTCGAAACCGCAGTTCCGAAAGCTTTCGGAACAGATATTGGGCAAAAGAACGGTTTTGCAAAGTCTTCTAAAAAATAATAGACCCACAATGATCGTAATATCGTGATGGTGCCTTGATAAATGGAATTGCAAATGCTCCTTTTTAAAAGTTCCATTATTTAAAAACGTCGTTGAGTAAGATTTTTTAAGCTGTTTTTTATCTGCCTATCAACATATTACAAACATCATAATAAGTTAAACTTGTTAAAAATAAAATGATATTTTAAGAAGGATGATGATAACTGTTCTTAAAAATCTTATTGCTTATGCAGATTAAAAAATGCCGGTAATACAAGAAAAAAAGGATAGATTCAAAAATTCATTAATTATAAAAAACGCCTATAATACAAGTATTTTTAAATATAAACATCCCATAAGTTGAATAGGTGTAAACGTTTTCATTCCATAATAACATCAAATTGGGTTTATTGGCCTCCATTCAGTATAATAGTTACATCAATTTTTTAACAAGGGTACTATTTTAATGGCTAAAGAAAAGAAATATTCCATGGAGGATGTTGCCAGGGAAGCGGATGTTTCCATTGCAACGGTTTCGAGAGTATTTAACAAACAATCGTATGTAAATGAAGAAACGGCCAAACGGGTTATGCAGGTGGCTCGGCGTATGGATTATCGTCCGAACCGGGTGGCCCGGAGAATGCGTGTAAAAGCCAGTGATTCGTTGATTATCGGATTGATTATCGCGGATATGGAAAATCCATTCTTTTCAGAAATTGCACGTGGAGTAGAAGATATCGCCTATAAAAGTAAAAATGCGGTAATGGTTAGTAATTCAGATGAAAAAGCGGATAAGGAAAAATTCTACCTGGAAACATTGATATCGGAACGTGTATCGGGACTGATCATCGCGCCAACGACCAGTAATTATCCCACTTTGAAGAAGATAGCTGAGGAAGGATACCCGATTGTTTGCGTCGACCGACATCCGGACACCCTGAACCTGGATACGGTCACTATTAATAATGAGTTGGGTGCATATATGGCAGTCAGGCGTTTGATAGATTTAGGACACAGGCGTATTGGTATTATTAATGGTCTGGAAGGATTAACAACGACGACTGAGCGTTTTAGCGGCTATAAAAAAGCATTGAAAGAAGCCGGTATTCCGTTGATAAAAGAATTGATTGTTTATGAAGATTCTCGTCAGAAGGGGGGAAAAGAAGGGACGCGTACATTATTGTCACTGAAGAAACCACCAACCGCGGTTTTCACTACCAATAATTTAATGACGCTCGGTTTTCTGGAAGAAATGTACAATCAGAAGAAGAAGATTCCGGATGATATTGCCCTCATTGGGTTCGATGACATGCCCTGGGCCGTAGCGTTGAATCCGCCACTTACCGCCGTTAAGCAGCCGGGGTATGAATTAGGGGTAACGGCTGCTGAGTTATTTCTTAAACGCCTTAACGAGCCTCATCGTAACACGGTAAACATGACCTTAAATCCCGAGCTAATCGTTAGAAAATCGTGCGGCGCTAAAATAAATTAATGGTTATGATTGACCTCAAGAGCCAAATTTACGGCTTTAGTCAACGTTTGATAAGAGATCTCACCTGAAAAAAACATCCGGTTTATAATAATCGTCGGCGTCTGACGCAAACCGGTCATCATGCCAAGTCCCATATCTTTTTGTATTTCCTCGGTTACCGATCGCTTTTTTATATAGCCATGTAAAGCGTTCATATTCGTAACGCCAGCTAATTTAGCCAGACTATCCCATGGTTGTTGTGAAAACTTATCCTGATTTTCGTATAACAACCGCACGAATTTTCCATAATCGCCAAATTTCGCAACTCCAATAGCATAAATAGCTGCTTTTCGGGCCCATCTGTGTTGAGGAAGCGGAAAATTATGAATGATGACACGCAGCTGATCCGGATGTTTCTTTCGATATTTATTCAAAATGGTGTCGAATGCAGCACAATGCGGACACTGAAAATCGCTGAATACAACAACATTCACCGGCGCTTTATCCGAGCCGATGGCATGACCACTTTGAATTAACCGGGTCCAGATATTAGCTGGAATTTTACGATCGTAAAGTCTCTCTTGTTGTGCCATGGCTAAGTCTGTGAACGAGGCGGCAAGTAAAAGGACGATAAACAGGCTAATGTATTTTCTCTTCATATGTGTCCGGCTAAATATTCAATGTTTGATGAACTTATGATAAGATCGGTTTTTTTTAAAATCTAATGTATCAATTTGAAAAATACCTAATAAAAAACATATTTAAATTCTGTGAGTCAGGTGACGTGCCTTATATAAAAGAATGAAATATCCTAT
>DATFMK010001016.1:0-7054 GCA_035267005.1 Balneolales bacterium | reverse complement strand
TATCTTATTCTTCAAATAGGCTCGTTTGGGATCTTTGTTTAAAGCTTTTTTCCACCATCTTTTTGCTTCTTCCATTTTCCCCTGTTTCTGATAAACATCACCCATATGTTCCATTACTTCAGCACTAGCGCTTTTATTGTCCAAAGCCTGCTGCAAATAATCTTCCGCTTTGTCATATCGACCGAGTTTAAAGTAGATCCATCCAAGCGTATCTAAAAAGGAGTCGTTTTCCGGATCTGTCTCTAATGCTTTCAATGCCATTTTCTTAGCTTTTTCCAGCTTTTCGTTTCGCTTTGATAAATAGTAGGCGTAATTATTGAGTACCGTAGCATTAGTGGAGTCGGCATGAAGGGCGGCATTATAAGCGCTGTCGGCTGAAGCCCATTGATCGATTGCGGAATAGGTATCCCCAAGCAAACCGCATATAATGGATTTAAAATGGTGTTGGGCGGGTAACTGACTGGCCTTTTTTAGCCAGTGGGCAGCTTGTTGTAACTGTTGCATGGAATAATAGGACGAACCGATCACGAATTGAATGAAGGCGTTATCAGAAACGTGCTGATTGGCTTCCACCGCCTTGGCTAATGCGGCTTCATGATTTCCAGTATTATAGGTAAGTCGAACCAACTCCACCCATACCGTATCGTTATCAGGATCCAGCGCAGTGGATTTTTCCAGTTCAGAAATAGCTTTCGTCGTTTGTTGTTCATTAATGTAGAATGAGGCAGCCAGTGTATGACTGTGTGGGTTCTGTGGATCAGCAGCAGTGAAATCCGTAACGATATCATGGGTAAGATCCCGGATTTTTTGATTATGAGGACGCGAGCTATACTTGCTTAACGTGTAATGAACCAGCTCTTCCTTACGGTCGCTATGAACAGTCGTATCCTGAATAATCGGCCGGATTAACTTTGCCACACTATCCGGTTCGTTTATCTTAATAAATACATTACTGAGAAGAATAATCGGTTCATTCCTTCCAGGATTTCTTTGGATAACATCTCTCAGCAAATGTTTTGCTTTGGTGATTTTGTGATCTTGGAGATAATAATTGGTCAGCGATTGTAAGGTAGAGGGGTTATCGGGTTGAAGTTTCTGGATAGCTTCGAGTTCCGTAATAACAGAATCGCGCATTCCCATCGATTCGAAGTTTTTATATTTCTGATAGTGAATGTACGGATCCGAACCACTGATTGAGAGAATGTGATTATAGATCTGATTCGATTCCTTCATTTTGTTATCCGCAGACAACGCTCCGGCTAATTGATACATCACCTGAACATCATTGGGAGACTGCTTCAACACCGTACGCAATTCCTGGATTTGTCCTTCGATATCTCCTGATTTACTGTAAACGGTCGCCAGTTTTAAGTGATACCATTTATTATTCGGTTCAAGATTGACTGCCTGTTTCCCGTAATATTCAGCATTAACAAGATCATCGAGTTTAAGATAATTATCAGCCAAAGCATAATTGATGCCGCTTTTGTTGGGATCTTTTAAATAGGCATTATTAAGGTGTTTTAGTGATTTCTGGTATTCTCCCAATTCGAAAAGCGTAATACCAAGTATGTATTCCGAACGAACATATCGCTTATCCGCGGTTGACAGAGAATCGTTGAATGCCGACTGAAAATCAGATGAGGCCGTTAGTCTGTTCGGACTCTGGAGCTGACGGGTAGAGGAACAGTATACGGTCAGAAATGATAATATGACGATATAAAAAAGATTTTTCATTAAGCCAGTTTCGTAAATTAAGCCAAGAACTAAGTATAATGTACCATTTTATTCAGAATTGTGTATATGCTCAGAACGATTGAAGCAAGGTAAAAGGTACGGCTTATTCTGAAATTTCAAATAATTTTAATACAAATATTACATTATGATAAAAAAGACCTCCATTTATTTAACTTTTTAAAGGAAAGTAACATGCGTGAACCATACCAGCTAAACCATTCACCGTCAATTAATTCAATCCGGGCTTCGGGACATTGTCTGATTATTGGATCAATGTGTTTTTCTTTGAAAGGATAAGGCTCTGAACTTAATAAAATCAACCTCGGTTTGTATTCCGATAACTCATCCAACTCAAAAGAGGGATATCTTTCTGTATGCTCAAATACATTGGTTAATCCCCAATGAGTCATGACATCATGAATGTAAGTGTCATTACCAATACTCATCCACGGTTCTTTCCAAATGATGTAAGCGGTTGGTATAGAAGGTTTTTTGGGCCGCTCTTTGTAAACAGTCGAGATTTGATCGACGAGTTTTTGCGCTTCACCAGGAACGGCTAATTCATTACCCAATTGATGAATAGTAATCAGGGCGTCTTCAATCGTTTGAATATCGGTAAGATAGACTTTGAAGTTCTTCTCGAGTTCAGCAATATCCTCTTTTCTGTTTTCTTCCTTGTTTGCGATAATCAAATCCGGACTGATCTGTGCTATTTTATCTAAACGCGGATTTTTGGTTCCGCCAATAATAGGCACATCAGCAACTTTAGTGGCAGGATGAACACAAAAGCGCGTTCTACCGACAATGTGGTTATCTAAACCCAGATAAAAAAGGAGTTCTGTAAGACTTGGAACGAGGCTGATGATTCTCTGATATGGTAAAGCGGGCATATTTTACAAGGATTTTATTTCGTATAGCGGGAAATAATCGTTTGTACACGAAAACTATAATTTCCCCCGAATAGATTTGTGTGCACTAAAAGGGGATACAGATTATAAACATCCCTTCTGTTAGAAAAACCCGGTTCAAGGGGATAACATTCCTCGTAAGATTTGTAAAAATTGGGATTAAAGCTACCAAATAGTTGGGTAAAGGCCAATTCTATTTCACGATGCCCGTAATAAACAGCCGGATCGATCAGTACGGTTTGCTGATCTTCACTACACATATAATTGCCACTCCAAAGATCGCCATGAATTAAAGCGGGTGGTTCTTCAGGCAGCATGCTATCAAGTTTTTGATATAGCTGTTCAAACTTCTTGTGAACTGCGGGCGTCAGTTTACCGGAATCCATCGCCATTTTGAGTTGGGGCTCAAGCCGTTCTTCGATAAAAAACGATATCCAGTCATCATGCAGCCGGTTCGACTGGGGAAGACGACCGATATAATTATTATGGTCGAGGCCAAAATGTTTATTTGAAATTTTATGCATATTTGCCAGCTGCTGGCCAAATTGTTTGTGAAATTCAGTGTTTTCAGAGCCGGTGGAGATATATTCGAGAAGCAAAAAGCCGACATTGGGTCCTTCGACAAAATCACAATCCAACACTTTTGGAACATAAAAACCGACCCCGGCATGACGTAAGAGATTGAGTCCTTTGACCTCTTTTTGGAACATATCGCGCCCTTCACGGCTGTTATATTTTAAAAAGCAGGTTCTGCCGTCTTCCATTTCAACAAAAGAAGCCTGATTGATATCTCCCCCGGAAACTGGATGTGTTCGTTTTATACGTTTCCCTTGCGATACCTCAATATGTTTTCGTAAAGCATCATTAATCATAATGATAATTCAACACCGTACGTTTTAAATTACTATTTATAAAAGCCAAACCCGCATAATTCAAAAATACTTTACCGCTGTTTATTAACCGGGGTAAGTAACCATGCCTTGTATCATGGAGTCGGATCAAAATTTAATTTCATCAGACTATGTATAACCCCGAATCGATTCAAAATGTAATCAATACTGCATCAGCGCATATCGCCCAAAATAAAAATAAGATTCATGAAAAGTTAGTGCTTTTTATAAGCTTCCGTTCAAAGCAGAAAGCATCGGTGATTACGCTTTGATGTACGTTTCCAGTTGATCGAGCAATACCTGACAGGTGCGATATGTGATCTGATATACATTTTCAAAACCCTGAATACCACCGGCATAAGGATCGGGAACTTCGTAATCGTCAGGTTTGGGATCAAAATTACGGAAGAGCATCACTTTATTTGAAAACTCTGATTTTATGTCGAGATCGATGATATTATCATAATTCTCCTGATCCATAGTCAGTATAAGATCATAATACATTCCAAAATCCTGTTCAAACTGTTGAGCTCGTGATCCTAACATCACACCGTGAGAAGCGGCAATCTGACGACTAAACCGGTTCGGTAACTCGCCGATATGATAAGCGGAAGTCCCGGCGGAGTCGATTTCAAAATAATTACCCAAACCACGTTCCACAGCCAGATGCTGTAAAACACCCTCAGCAGTCGGACTCCGGCAGATATTCCCCAGACAAACAAAACATATCCGGTATGGATTTTCCTCTGTGATGGTGCGAAAGGTACTCGTAAGTGCTTGTTTATTCATTTTGTGTTGCAAATTGTTTTAATAGATAAATATCCGTTAACCCGGATTATTCACCAAGAAATTTCGCCTTTATCACGGCCAAATTTCGCAGCTTTTTTTAGCGTCCTCAAAATTGAGGATCGGTTTATTTTTTATAAGTTATTTAATTTACAATATGATACGTATTACTTCTTATTGGTTGCGTGAATAATTCGGGTTAATAAAGCTTTCTGTTTCTTAACTCAATAGTAATATGTGATATTATTTCATTTTGGTGATATTGTTCTGATCTGATGATCACAGATAACAAATCGATTTAGCTAAATGTTAATTTTAAAGTGGATCTTTCGTTTGTCCAAAATAAAGTTTTTTTACTCGTTTATCTTCTGAGTAGTTTTTTCTAAGTTTTTCAATATTAACATTGAATGAGTATAGGAGAATGTCGGACTTAGGAAATCATAACAAAATATTTGTCAGTTTGAGACCGGTTTCGGGAAAAGTGGCTCTATTTAACGAAAAAGAGCGCGGAATATGGTCAAATATGATGCCTTTGTAGTAGATCTATTTAAGTCCCACAGACTCAAAGGATGCCATATTCCCTGATCAGAAACTGATGTCTTGATTGAATATCGATTGCTATCAAATTTAAAGTCGGAATTAAGAACATTGAAAGAGTTATTTGATTATGGGTCTGTGAAATCACATAACTGTGAATAATCACTTGAAGTTCACTACCGTATTTTGTTATATCATCGGTTCGTTGTTTCTTATTTAGTTTAATTGAATAAAAGATAGGAATATTAAGGAAATTTGATAATAAATAGGATTTCTAAGTGTTTATATAACAAAATGATAGCATTGTGATGGAAAAAATGTATCATTTCTATAAACGCTTATAGTTTTAAAATTTGTATATTTAAGGTTTTAATTAAACATTCGATCTGATTTTATCTGCCAATATGGATAAAAAGTTTGCAGAAGCAAAACAAGTTAATTACCCGAAAATAGAAGTAGAAGTATTAAACTGGTGGAAAAAGAATAATATTTTCGAGAAGAGTATTAGCACTCGAGAAGATGGAATTCCATTTACTTTCTATGAAGGACCGCCGACAGCAAATGGGAAACCTGGCATTCATCATGTCTTGTCCCGGACGGTAAAAGATTTGTTCTGCCGCTATCGTACCCTTAAAGGTTATAAAGTGGAACGAAAAGGGGGCTGGGATACTCACGGACTACCTGTGGAAATTGAAGTTGAAAAAGAACTGGGTCTTCAGGGACGTTCTCAGGTAGAAGATTACGGAATTGCCGAATACAACCGTAAATGCCGGGAAAGTGTCCTCAAATACAAGGATCTCTGGGATCAACTCACCGACAGAATGGGGTACTGGGTGGATTTAAAAGCACCTTACATCACATTTAAAAATTATTATATCGAATCGGTCTGGTGGGCGATCAAGCAATTATATGAAAAGGGACTGCTGTATAAAGGATATAAAATTCAGTGGTATTCCCCGGGCAGCGGTACCGTACTGAGTTCTCACGAGGTCAGTTTGGGTTATAAGGAAGTTCAGGATCCTTCCGTTTATATCAAATTCCAGCTCGACGAAGATGAAAATACCTACTTCCTCGCATGGACTACAACGCCATGGACCTTGATTTCTAATATGGCGCTTACGGTCCGGAATGATATTGACTACGTATATATCAAATTTAAAGAATCCGGTGAAGTCTGGATTCTGGCCAAAGAACTGGTAGATCAGGTCATTGATGAAGAATATGAAATTGTAAAAGAGGTTAAAGGTAAAGACCTGGTTGACAAGACATACAAGCCGCTTTTCGATTATGCACTCGAGAAATTTAATAAGGAAGATGCCTGGCGCGTCATCGAAGGTGATTTTGTGACGCTTGAGGAAGGTACAGGAATTGTCCATACAGCCCCTGCTTTTGGTGCTGATGACTATAACGCCGGAAATAATAATAATATTCCAATGTTCAATCCGGTGGACCGTGATGGTTGTTTTGTGCCTGAAATTACTGAATTTGCCGGTCAGTGGTTTAAAGATGCCGATAAAAATATCATGCGCAGTTTGAAAGAACGCGGCATGGTTTACAAACATCTTACAACCGTGCACAACTATCCGCATGACTGGAGAAAGGGAACACCGCTGATGTCTTATCCGGTAGAATCGTGGTTCATCAAGACGACAGAGGTTAAAGACCGGATGGTTGAGTTGAATAAAGAAATCAACTGGAAACCGGAAAGCACCGGCACGGGACGTTTTGGCGCCTGGCTGGAAAATAATGTGGATTGGGCGATTTCCCGGCAACGTTATTGGGGAACACCGATTCCTATTTGGGTCAGTGATAAAGACATGGATTATATCGAATGCATCGGCAGTATTGAGGAATTAAAAGAAAAAGCAGGTATTTCTGAAGACGAAGAACTCGATTTACACCGTCCGTATATCGACGAGTTAACATGGAAAGCTCCGGATGGTGGCACAATGAGACGTATTCCCGATTTATTGGATGTTTGGTTCGATTCAGGTTCTATGCCTTTTGCGCAACGGCATTATCCCTTTGAAAACAAGGAAAATTTCAAAAATCACTTCCCCGCTGATTTCATCGCTGAAGGTGTGGATCAGACAAGAGGATGGTTTTATACCCTTCATGCTCTGGCAACGATGTTATTCGATGGTCCGGCTTATAAAAATGTCGTATCGAATGGATTAGTACTCGATGCCAAGGGTG
>DATFMK010001015.1:0-2032 GCA_035267005.1 Balneolales bacterium | reverse complement strand
TATTGTGGTGGGGTACTAAAGTGGATCTTGCAGATATCTCCTATAGAAAACCAAATATCAACCTATGGAGATATATTGAGATGATCTAAACTTCGGCAAAGTTTAAGATATACTCAAAATTAGCACCAAATTTGACAGATTTCCGGCGACACAACTTGCCATTATCTGAAATATATAATCATTTCAGATAGCTAATGGATATCGTCACCCCGTACGGGTTGAATAGCCCATAATTCAATTTAATTCAAGTTTAAACCACGTTTTACCCGTCCACATTAACCATAAACTAAACCTGTGGCATTTCCTGTGGACCTGGCACGAAGTTCAACATTGAAAGCCGCTGCCATAATCCACCCATATCTGGGAATGATCTGTGATGATCCTTGGGGTACCTCCGATTGTAAAACAACCTCGTTATCCGGGACTGTTGTCGGTACCCGACTGTAACTTTTTCCAGCATTTTTGTCTCTTTATAGTTGGAACACAGATAATTGGTATCTGTTTTCTTCATCTGTTCTCCTTCATTATGTGGTGGTTCAGGCAGCCTTGATCAATTTACCTCCTTTCACAATCCTGGCATTAGCTTGAGCCACCCGATCTTTTCATACCCTCAGAACTTTTTCCGATTCCAAACGCCATGGATCCTCTGTATCTGCCTTGTTGCGTGGGTTAGCGTACACTTCAAGTCGTTCACCAATACGTGGCAGTTCGATTGAAATGGTTTTATTTGATTTAACTGATTGATCATTTTTACCGATAATATGAAAAGATTACCTAAAAACAAAGATTTATTAACCTTGGAATTATTAACCAGACCATAGAAAAATACCCCATGGTCTGATTAAATTGGAAAAATGAAAATTCGTCTTGAGACTTTTTCATATCGCTTTGCTGAACAAGTCCTGAACAGTAAATTTCATATTAAACAAGAGATTGAAAGCATTTTATTTGCTTTTCAGATAAATCTTACCAGACTCTCACTCCCAAAATTTAATAAGATTCTTGAAGAACTTTTCGTTAAAAAGGGATGGGAAAAACAACCATCAATACTTGATGAATATGCAAATCAATCGGCTAAGATGGATTTTCTTAAAGATAGAGTTGGTATTGAAGTTGCCTTTGGAAATTCATCATTTATTGGTTTGGATCTGCTAAAGTTTCAAGTCAGTTCTTACTCTGGATTGGATAAAATCGACGTAGGAATTTACATAGTAGCGACAAAAAATTTCCAGAAAACAATGATAGAAAAATTTGGTTTTAATTGGATGTGCAGTTTAAGTTATGAAAAGGTCAGAAATTATTTGCCCCGCTTCCAAAGCGCTATTCTGGTCCCACTCTATGTGATTGGATTAGATCTTTGATTTACGGGAGCAAAGCGAAAATTTCAAATAAATTATGAAAAGAATATTAGGTGAATTTTCAAAGGCAATTGCTATTGTCGCACTAATACCAGGCATTTTAGTTTGGATTGTTGGAAATACGGCATTTTCCTTTAGACTTTTTACCTGGTATAAAACAGGCCAATGGAATAAATTGGCTATCCGTGAGTTTCTGCCCAATCGTTTTATTGCTGAGCTAACTGCCAATTTTTCAAAAATAGAAAAAGAACTTTACTGGATACTAAATACCGAAATCATTATATTTTTATTCGGATTTTGCTTGATTCTGTTTGTGAGCTTTTTAATTATGAATGGTGCAGCAAAACGATGTGAAGAAAAACCACATTTCGTGGCTGACAGACTAAGAAATTTGATGAAAAATGTTTAAAATTGGAATATCCAGAATCTGATCAATTTTGTGTTGTACCGCGTTATTAGGGACAGCATGATTAAAAACGTTTGCTCAGTTCAAGATATCATTTGAGTATCTTAAAGTTTAACTTACTGTTTATATTAAAGATATATAGCAGTTATGGGTACTCTGTATATCCTCAAACTAATCATCAAGCAGCAGCAAGGGTATCCAAGGCATCGCTTTCGGATTAAAACCGTTAGGGTTTTTTTCTCCAAGATCAACCCTCCCGTTGTGGTTG
>DATFMK010001014.1:0-6105 GCA_035267005.1 Balneolales bacterium | reverse complement strand
GGAATAACTCCTATTATAAGTCTGACTCTCGGTTATTTTTTGCTGAATGATCTGATTTTTTTCACGCTGAGGAATATTCCGCCTCATAATTGCTTTTTTGAAATCCGATAACCGGATATCACCTTCCTGAGGCAAATAACGGGGTGTACTTACATTTTGCCGCGCCGAAAACGAAACGGGAAAATTCCAGCCGTAACGATCGGGTATGAGCTTATTCAGATTTACTGTAGTATTGAAATTATACTGTGTTTTATTAGAAAACTGACGCTGTCCGAGGTGCGAATCCAACGATCCAAATCCATCCGTAGAACGATTCATACTTGCATCAACATCTGCAAAATCCGCCATGTTCATGTGCATCTTGGCATCAGCCGCCCAGCCTTTTTTATTGTTGTAACCGGAAACACTTAATTCATCGACCCAAAGTGTAGCGTCCAATGATGGAACTCCTTTATTAGAGGGTATAGTCGTACCCTCGGGTGCAAGATTTGAGGGATTTTTTATACCAATACCAATTTCAGTAATCTTATCCAGCGAAGGATTTCCTTTCACACCAATAACGGTACCCGGTGGTGCTCCTAATTCTTCGGCAATAGTTGAATCCTGAAACAAGGTATTTAAGTCACCATTTTCCTGATTACGCAACTGCTTTAATTGATTTAATGCAGTTAATACAAGATTAACACTATTTTGTTTTGGTAACCAGATTTCCTGAGCCTGCTGATCCAATTCTGCCTGCGATTTGGTATTTATTTTACCTCTGAAAAGTGTGGAATCGGTTGGAGTGATGGGTTGACGATATTCATAATAATCGTTCTTCAAATCACGTCCCAGACGCAGCACGAGTTCAAGATTATTTCGATTCTTATAACCTTCGCCATGTACAAACATTCGCAAATGAGAATAATTCAGCAAATTGAGACCTCCCGGATAATTACGCCTGACCATTCTCATATCACCCCGTCGTAAATCTTTCACTTTTAATGAAAGGGATTGCTCATTGGCAAGAATATTTCCCTGCTGCGTTCGATTGACCGGTCGAATGGAACCGGGTGGCTGACGATATGGAATCGGAGTTCGGGTTGAATTTTCTTCAATGTTTACCGTTGAAACTTGAAAATTGGTGTTGGGTGCATCCTGATTACCCACTTTATCCGATTTTCGCCATTGACTCCCCACCAGTTCCAGTTTGGCAAATCGCAGAGTAAAAGGCTCTTTATATCCGGACATCCAGATTCTGATGTGTGATACGTTTTGTAAATCTTTAATATCACCAAAAGCTCGCGTAAACTCACTTAAAGGAATCTTAACCTGATACCAATAATCACCCGGATGGCTTCCGTCCTCAACACGGTCTACAATATAATCATGACCCGGTTTCAAGGAGCTTTTCTCAGCCGGATTAAAGTTGATCTGATATTCGTAATATGAATTTCTATAATTCGGCTCACTTGGGATTTTCAGACCTTCCGCATCCGGTTTGTTAGTGATGGCTCGTTTATCACCTGTAGGCGGCTCTGAATTCCCCTCATAATATCCATACATCCTGTAAAAATAAGGCTGAATACCCGATGTTCCGTACTCCTGACGTAATTTCTTTTCACCAAAATAATCATAATCATCATCGGACGGATCACTTGCCATTTTTTGGTACGTAGCCGAATTTATGCCAAATTCCGATTTCATCTTATTGAGCCAGTCTGAAAACAGCGTCTGTTCATTTTTCACCCCATTATATCCACCTTTATCCGGAATGCCATCGAGTCCGACATCTTCCTGCTTCAAACTTTTTGTTGAAAATTGTCCGTCATAAGTAACCTGTGCATTTGGCACATACGATCGGTCGGATGGTCCAACAACCAACCCACTTGCGCCTAATTGAGAAAGCCCGTCTTCATTGTTCGAGGTATAATTAGGGATGACATCTTCCGATACGGTTCCCACATCCACATAAATATGTCCGTTGTAATCCTGCACTACATTATTAGGCTGTACATTTCCGTTTTGACGATATTGATCGGGAAGAACTGGTTGGACCCAAAATTCCACAAATTCAATATTATTTAATGTGAGATTTTCCAATCCATTTGGCAGCACTGCCGTCATACCTCCCCACATTTTTTGTGGCTGATTTTCAAGTAGATTTTTTAAATCCGGATTGTAATTATAAGGCCCTCGGTTCCTCGGATTATAATAAATATCCAAAGGTTGAATGGTATTCTGCTGTGGCAGCGTCTGTCGTTGCGGGAAGACATCCGTCACTTTCACTTTTGCTGTCGCCCGTCCGCGTTTTATTCCTAATAAACTCGATATATTGATCGGAAGCATGTACCAGGAAAACTGTGCTCTTAAATCGGAACGCTTGATTTTATCCTGTAGCGTCTCGCTTGGGTGACTCAAATCCTGATCGTAACCGGGAACAGCTGCCGGTGCGGCAGCAAGGTGCCATTGTCCCGGATTCAAAAAACTGAAACTCGTTTTGGATCCCTCAAAATCATCTATAAATGATAATCCCTTCCTCTCGTCCGGTGTTAATTCTCCTTGTCGTATCGCATTTCGCATGGCATTGGTTTGTGCCACGCCGGGACGCAATTGAGCCCATTCACCGCTAAACGAAATGCTTGAGGGGGCTTTTGTTTGAAGTAATGGAATATGATCGATAGCACGGGTTAACCATGGGGCATCAAATTTAGCTCGTGCATCCAGTCCGAAGACAGAATTATTAATAGGTTCATCACCTATCCGGATTTTATCGGTTAATGGCTTGTCCTTCAATTTGAAATATGTACCTCCGAATTCAATATTCTTTGACAAATCGTATTGCGCGCGAATACCCGTAAATGTGGTCTGCTGAATTTTGAGGATCTGATTACTTTCGTAATCAATTTTAATCTGCTGACCGGGTGCCAGATACTTCTTATTTGTTATGATAATATTTCCGATCGAATAATCGACGGTATAATCAAGCCCTTCCGTCAGCTGAACACCATTGGAAAAGACTTTAACAGAACCCTGAACCAAGGCAACACCAAGATTATACGTATCGGAAGCGCCGCCTTTAGCTTTACCTTTTATTTCATAAATATTATTCTGCGATTCCTGACTCGCGATCTCTTTAGGTTTATTATATAAATCGGTAAAAGCCAAATTACTAATGGCGTCCTGTTTATTCGGTACAGCACTGTTATTATTGATTAAATTGATGATATGCTGACCAAATGGCTGCCGATAGGGGAAAATAATTCGCCCATCCACGGCATCCATAACCGGAGGTATAAAATCGACCTGATTGTCCGGTGTTTTCTGTCCATCCTGATTCACACGGTCAAGCCCCAGATCTGTTAATAATGTAGTATTGAAATTGGGCAATGTTTGGGAATCGGTATTCTGTCCGGTATAATAAACTCCAAGATCCAAGCCGTCTTGTGATAAATTCGTGGGGCCTAATGCGTAAACATTCCGCATCGTAAGCGGCCAGGTTGTGTAGCTGCTGGTCAAGTTCGGCTGCCGTACCAGCTGTAAAATCTGCACTGATTGACCGAGACTCTGAACATCCCCCACATTATGTTGTTGTCCATTCGCGGTATAATCGTAAGCAACGGCCAGAGCTTCATTTGGTAATAATGCCGTTTTGAGGAAAATCAAACCCAAACCTTGATTCATGGTATAATCGACCCCCGGTTTCAACTCAATCCAGGTTCCTTTTACAATATCACGATCACTTTTAAGACCAAGCCTTTGTGCAAGATTAGTCACATCAATCGTATCAATCTTTGAATTTCTGACCTGATCAAGAATGTTATCATTAATATTATCCAGTTTCTGATCAGGTGGTAAATAGGTGTCTCCATTTTTTCGCACACCCAAACCAGCAATAGCAACAGCCGTCTGAGGATTGGTCACATTTTCATTACCAATATCCAGTTTATAAATTCGAATATTTGAAAAATTAAACAAACTGGTCATGACCTGCGGATTGGAAACAGCTTGCTCAAAATGATCCCAGGAATAAAAATCGATATAAAAATCCTTATTATTCTCATAATCGGCAGGCCGGATATCGAAAGATTGTTCCTGCGATCCACCGGTAATCGTCTGTGTATTATTTTTACCCTGTTGCTGTGATAAAACCGATGTGATTTTTAATGGCCCGACTTTGGCTACCGATTTCAATCCAAACAAAGCATTACCACCCTGAATCAGTGAATTCCCCGTTTCCATTGAAACGTTACCTAATTCCACCGACTTAAGGATTTCATCATTATAACCCTGATAGATAATTTTCAACCTGTTTTGATAATCAAAAGGACGCTGGGTATCCCAGTCGGTCATAATATTCAGTTTATCACCGATCGTTCCTTTTATATTCAATTTCAGATTTTGATTGAACGTAGGATCTACTCTTTTCTGCTGACTCGGCGGTAAAGATGGATCCGCTGTTTTCTGAATGGAGGCACCCACATTCATATTAGCCGTACCGGTAACCCGTAAATTGACCTCCGGTTTCCCAAAAATAGTCGTGAATGCTGATTTTCTTCCGCCCGGTATATTGATCTTAAAATTCAGCAGTCCCTGATGTATCTCTCTCTTCAAATTAGATTCTCTGACTAAAGAAACCCAGTTTTGATGCAGTTTATCTTTCAGGCTTAACTTTTTGAATTGGTCAAAGCTATAAGCTCTCGGCAGGGAAGCCGGGATACCCATTATTTCGCGCTGTACAACATAATTATCCGATGAGTCACGTTGTATAACAATATTATCTTCAGGTATCTGTAAGTTAATCAAATCGGATCGTTTATTCGGAAAAGGAGAAACAATACCTTTCCATTGTGGCTCCGGCAATTTAATGCTATCAGCTTTTACAGAACTATCAGCCAGGGACGGTAAATATCCGGATTTGTGTAACAAATGGACTGAAAATTGATATCCTTTTAAAAAAGGCTGTGCCTTAACATCAAAGGATATTAAGCTTAATAAAGCCAGTACCAAAAGAACACCTGATGTCTTAAATTTTTTTTGATGTACGAGCCGCACTTAGATTACAATATACTTTTTGCTTGGTGACTAATTTAATATGAATCATTAATTATTGATCCAGGGCAACTACGTTAACAATCAGGCTATAGGCTCTCCTTTTGGGTTTTGAAAGGATTGTGCATTAACTTCTCTTTCAAATATTGTTTAAAAACGATTATAATGTTTTTAAATAAATAATTAAACTTTAAAGAAGGAAAAATATCAATATTCTCTCATCAATATCAATTTAACTTAATGACTGATTTTATGATAGCAGTTAATTTAATAGACGGCAAGTATATTTTTAAACTTTAGTATGCGTTTTTATCCCACAGCTTTACAGAGAGATCTCATCAAGCGGCATATTGGTCCGTTTATATTTACTTTTCTGACCATTATGTTTCTGCTGTTAATGCAGTTTCTGATGCTCTATATCGATAAACTTGTAGGTAAAGGAATACCGACATCAATCGTTTTGGATCTCATTTTTTCCAATTTAGCCTATATGGTTGTCCTTGCTGTCCCTATGGCGGTATTGGTATCTACACTTATGGCCTTCGGACGTTTTTCGGAGTTAAATGAATTTACGGCTCTTAAGGCCGGTGGTGTGAGTCCGCTAAAAGTTATTTTACCGCTAATATATCTTTCCGTTCTTTTGAGTCTGGCTCTGGCTTGGTTTTCGAATTATGTACTGCCGGAAGCCAATTATCATGCCCGTTCTCTTTTCATAGATATCCGTATGAAAAAACCTGGTTTCGACTTGAAGCCTAATACATTTTATAATGGAATCAGTGGTTATACTTTTCTTGTAAAGCGTATCGATTCTCAAACCGATTCCCTCTATGATGTCACGCTGTTCCAGGAGCAAAATAAAAATCATGATTTTGCAGTCATTAAATCTAAAGAAGGATATCTCAAAAGTGAAAAAGATGAAGAAACCCTGACACTTTATTTATATCATGGACATTTACTTCGATATCTGCCGCAGCAGGTTGGTCAACCTAAACTTACAGATGTAACTAATTTTAAAAAATATCGCATCAGTTTCGATATTTCGCAATTGGCTTTCTCACGTTCCAATCCTGATCG
>DATFMK010001013.1:0-4529 GCA_035267005.1 Balneolales bacterium | reverse complement strand
TAATTTCCCCGATCATAAAAGCTCACCGTAATCTGTCCGGTAAGTAAATTATACGAACCCATTCCGGTTTGCCGTTCCCGTTGGTGTTGCTTACAGCGAGCCTGCGGTTGCTGCCCCTTGAGCGACCATTGGTAATTCAGTGTGGCCGTATTGGATAGAGAAAACTCATCTTCGAACAACAGGACCGTATCTTCAGGAGTCTGGAGGAGTTTTTTTTAAAGTCTGTTTAAAGACTTCCCGCTTGGCGGGGTCAGCCTCCGGATAGATGCCTTTAGCTTTTTGATAACTGAAGCCTAACTTTTGGATCACATTATAAATATGGGCTTTTTTAAACTTCACATGAAATTCTTTGTATATCCAGTCCCGCAGAAGTGGACCCGTCCAGGTTGAGGTATTATATCCATAGGCTTTCGGGGATTCCTCGGCAAGCAATTTGCCCAAACGCTGCATTTGTTCGGAGGTAAGTTTAGGTTTGCGTCCCCGACCCGATCGGTCCTTAAGTCCTTCCAAACCTTCCTCTTCGAATCGGGAAACCCAATTGAGAATCTGTTTAAAACTCGTATTATATACGTCTTCAAGTTCCCGACTGGGTTTGCCCAGGGAAACCTGATAGACGGCATATAAACGCATTCCAACTTTATACTTAGCATCTTTTGAGAACAGAGCTTTGATCTGTTCCGGGGTATATCCTTTGACTCCTCGCGGCTTTCTTCCCATAGTGTTTTTTAGGAAAGATACCATTTATTTGTGTAATTTAATATTGGATTATATATAAATAAAATTATTTTAGAATATTCGTCCTTTATTCAATCCGCTAAAATCCGCGCAAATCTGTGGCTTAATATTAAATCATCTGTGAGGCCTGGGGTTGAATAACGATCTCATTTAATACGGCACTTTGCGGTTGGGTAAGGGCGTAGTAAACAGATTTGGCCACTTCGTCGGGCGAGAGCATTTTATCCCGTCTGACTTTCATGTCGATGTGGTCATCATCCCAAAAGGGCGTGTCCACACTTCCCAAATAAAACAGACTGAATTTGATATCGGTTCTGCGCGTTTCTTCCACTAATGCTTTCGTAAAACCGGTCAGGGCAAACTTTGTTGCTGAATAGACGGAGCTGTTTTTTATGGCATATTTCCCCAAAATCCCTGGAAACATAACGACATTCCCTTCTTTTTTGGTCTCCATATACCGTAATACCGTTTGGGTTATCAGAAAAGTGCCATATAGATTGGTATCAATAACATCTTTAGCTTCATCGGGATGAATATCCAATAAGGGTTTGATCACTCCTTTGCCAAACGCATTGATCAAAACATCGATCGTTCCAAGCTGTTCCGTAATATTGTTGACCATACCGGCTACCGAAGGCAATTCGGTGACTTCCACTTCCGTGACGTAAGCTTCTCCCCCATTATCATTTATTCCGGTAGCGACTTTTTCGGCTTCTTTCCTATTGGTGTGTGCGGCAATGACAATTTTGGCTCCTGCTTGCGCAAAGAGCTTTGCACAGGCTAATCCTATTCCACCGGCACCAACAATCAGAATAACTTTATCCTTCATAAATTTCTTTCTCCTTTTTAATACAACGTTAATAATAGAACGCGGATGACACAGATGACGCGGATTTTCACGGTTTATTTAATATTTAAAGAGGTTCAGGATTATTCTCCAATACAACAAAATTATAATTTTTACCTTTTATAACGTTTATAAGATCTCTCACCCAAAAAGCGGGTTCGAGATGACGACTTTTTATGATGTTTCCATGTGTTAATTTCATCTAACACCTTTATGCGTCATTTCGAACGGAGAGAGAAATCTTCAAAGCTTTAATTCAGCATCAAAATATAGTTTTTATAATCCGCTAAAATCCGTGTAAATCTGTGGCTAAAATTTTTTATTTGTTCATGGCATTGGGAATGACTGATTCGTAGATCTCCTTCATTTCATCCACATCAACTTCCAGCAAGTCCTTGATATTAAGTGTCTTTCCTTTGACTTCACCTAATTTTACGACGGGAATATCGGCTTGTCCCATTTCGCGTTGTAACTTCCCCCAATCATCTTTAGAACAGCTGAGGATAACTCCCGATTGAGCTTCACTGAATAACTTTTCGATATCGGAGTCACCATCAAGATCACTCAGATTAATCTCGGCTCCTTTATTTCCATGAATAGCCATTTCGGCAAGTGCGACGGATAAACCGCCATCCGAGATATCGTGTGCGGCTTTGATATATCCGGATTTAATTGCTTCCAATAATATTTTTTGTAGATTAGCTTCAAAATCCAGATCGACTTCAGGTGCTTTACCGACCGTTTTCCCATGAATCCAGCTTACGTATTCGGATCCATCCAACCCTTTTCGAGGAGCTCCGATGTAGGCGACGATATCCCCGTCATCCTTAAAAGTCAGCGTGGTTGTATGATGCTCGAGATCTTCAATATAACCGAGCATGCCGATCGTCGGTGTCGGAAAAACCGCGGCTTTAGGATTCTCATTATAGAAACTAACATTTCCTCCGGTGACCGGCGTATTCAATAACCGGCATGCATCGCCCATACCGGCGACCGCTTCTTTAAATACCCAATAAACTTCCGGTTTGTATGGATTTCCAAAGTTCAAGCAGTTTGTAATGGCGAGCGGTTTTCCACCTGAACAAACTACATTACGAGCCGCTTCCACGACAGCAATCTGTCCGCCTTTTCGAGGATTTAAATAGACGTACCGCCCATTACAATCGGTTTTCATCGAGAGACCGGTATTCGTCCCTTTAATACGGACAACCGCGGCATCCGAAGGACCCGGTCCGACTACCGTATTAGTCCGAACGCTCGTATCGTATTGTTCATAAACCCACCGTTTAGAGGCAATATTCGGGGAATGCAGTAATTTTTTCACTGTCTCCGCATAATCGGTGGAATGTTTCAAAGTTGAAAAATCAAAGGATTGGACTTCATCCAGATAATCCGGCCGTTTAGTCTCTCGGTGATACACGGGCGCGCCTCCACCTAAAACCAACGAATCGGCGGGAATATCTGCTTTCTTCTCTCCATTTCGATGGAAAATGACGCGATCTTTATCAATCACTTCCCCGATAATGACGGCATTAAGATCCCATTTTGAATACACATCAATAATTTCCTGCTCCCGTCCTTTTTCAGCCACAACAAGCATGCGCTCCTGACTTTCGGATAGCAATAACTCATAAGCAGTCATTCCTTCTTCGCGCATGGGCACTTTATCGAGATCAATTTCCATTCCGCATTCACCCTTTGCACTCATTTCGGATGACGAGCAACTGATGCCTGCGGCTCCCATATCCTGAATTCCGACAATCGCACCAGTTTTAATCGCTTCGAGCGTGGCTTCCAGTAATAATTTCTCCGTAAACGGGTCACCAACCTGAACACTCGGACGCTTCGACTCGCTTTTTTCACTGATTTCTTCGGATGCAAAAGTGGCCCCGTGTATGCCATCACGTCCGGTGCTTGCGCCCACGATCAATACCGTATTTCCTTTCCCTTTGGCAATAGCCGATGCTGTTTCTCCGACTTTAACCACGCCAACGCTCATCGCATTGACCAGCGGATTTCCTTCATAGCTATCGTCAAAATATATTTCTCCAGCTACCGTAGGAACGCCGAATGAGTTTCCATAATCGCCGATTCCACGAACAACTCCATCCAGCAGATAACGAACGCGATCATTATCGAGACTTCCAAATCGTAACGAGTTTAACGAAGCTACCGGACGCGCACCCATGGTAAAAATATCCCGCTGAATTCCACCAACACCGGTTGCGGCCCCCTGATACGGCTCAACCGCCGATGGATGATTATGGCTTTCAATTTTAAAAGCACAAGCCAGACCGTTGCCAATATCCACCAGTCCGGCATTTTCTTCACCGGCACCGACCAATAATTGTGGACCTTTGTTCGGGAGCGTTTTAATCACGGCGATGGAATTTTTGTAGGAGCAGTGCTCGCTCCACATTACCGAATAAACACCTAATTCCGTGTAGTTGGGTTCCCGGCCAAGAAATTCAATAACTTTCTGATATTCTTCTTCGGTCAGACCATGTTCGAGTGCCAGGTCGAGTGTTACTTTAGGTTCCTGCGTTGTTATTTGGGACATTTTCTTTTTTATAACGTCGTTTAATGTTCAAGTCAATAAATATACGATTCTCTTTTCGCTTACGGAGATTAAAATCAAAATAAAAAAATAGCTTTACAGATAGAAAGATAACGGATCTTTATTACAAAAAGTTTTCAAGATTGAAATGGAGAATTTGTGAGAGACATGATTTATTGAACCCCCTTTGGGGTTTTGGATATTTTGTAATCATATTTCCCCGGGTTATCACCCGGAGCTATTCATATTTAAGCCCTTCGGGCTTTGGGAAGGATTAGATATTATCATTTCCTGTTTGGTCATTTACTTCCACCCCTTAATCCCCTGGAGGGGAAATTTACGTTTTGATCTATATTACTTATTTTCAAACTCTTAAAATAAGTTTATTGA
>DATFMK010001012.1:0-2128 GCA_035267005.1 Balneolales bacterium | reverse complement strand
CTGTTGATGTTTTTTCGATCCATGGTTTGTTTATCCCATGAACCGTATTATTTTTCAACCAGATGGAACACCAAAGGTCCCAATATTCCATCATTCCATTGTTCCATCATTCCAATTGTGAGCGAAGCGAACTAACTTGTGCATCGTCTAATCGTAATGTTAGCTTGGTTTGCATGATTTGCCTTTGCTTAAAAATCAGCGGCCACCAGCAGAGGTGGCCCCGGCCCCTTCCAAAGGCCATCCTCATACCCCCAGCTCTGCTGGTGGTCGCTGATTGACGTATAAAATTTAAATTAATATACGTCAAGCTGGATCGTTTGCCTACATCACTTTTTTAGATTTCCGAGAATTATTATCTCATCCATTTACATCCAGAAAGTCTCCACATCATATTTTTGAATATCTTGATCTTTAGTGACTATCAGAAAATTGTTCTGGTTAGCCTGAGCAATCAGAAGTCTGTCAAATGGATCTTTATGAATTTCTGGAAGTAGTAATGAGTCAATCATTTCTGAAGCGGATGGATCAGTTAGATGAATATTGGTATTTTCCAATATCTCATTTTTCCAGACATGGACATCTGATATAGCTATCCTGCCACGCTTAACCAATAGAGCGACTTCCCAAAAAGAAAGGGAGGAAATGTAAAGGCAACCTTGCTGTTCTTGTTTATCAAAAAAGCTAATAAAATCCTCTGATACCGCTTCCTTATTCGTCCAAAAAATTAAAGCGTGAGTATCAAAAAGGTATGTCGATTTTTTCACACGTATTCCTCCCAGATACCTTCTATTGGTCTAATCAATTCTTCTGGAGAAACTAATAATTCAGGTTTGATACTCATTTTATCTCTCCAGTCTATTTGATGTGTGGGAACAATACGAGCCACATCTTGATTATTACGTTGGATCACTATGGTCTCTCCTTTTGATGCTTTATCTAAATAATTAAAAAGGTTATTCCTTAATTTTGTTGCGGTTATTTTAATCATTTCTATACTCCCTCGGATAAATCGGAAAAAGTTGCCACAAAAGCATCAAGACACAAAGGGAAAATTTTGTTGAGATTTTATTTTCCTGCCTTTGTGTCTTGGTGGCGAAAAGGTTTTGCCATAAAATGCACAAAATTCACAATTAAGCACCTAAATCAAGAATGTACACGACCCTTTATGATATGTACACGAGCATACTCTTGTCGTGGTAATCTGTCAAGGTAATTTATTTAAAATAATTTGCGATTTAGTCCGGTTATTAGAGAGCTAACAAATAGAAATTATATGATGGATTCGTAAAAAGTCAGAATTTCGATTTTAGTTCATCGTAACACATTGAAATTACAAGCCCTGAAATTTTGTTTTTGCGCTTTTTGCGCTTTTTTGCGGCCATATCAATATTGATTCAGATGAATTTTTTCATTCTGCAGTTCTTCTTTTAGATGAGGCGACTTGCTCTCAGCCGGATAACCGATGGCGATCATAGATTCAATTTTAAGATTGGACGGGATATTCAGCACGTCTGCTATATACGCCTCGGCGGTTTGGGTCTCATCATGCAGGCGTTCTCTGATTTGTATCCAGCAACTTCCCAGCTCAAGATAGGTTGCTGCCAATTGAATAAAAATGGCGGCAATGGAGGCGTCTTCAACCCAGATATCCGATTTTTCAGGGTCGGCACAGACAACGATCCCGAGTTGCGCGTCTTTCAGAAAAGTCGATCCATGGGGTTTGGCCCCCGAGAGTTTTTCCAATAGATTGCGATCGGTAATAAATATAAACTCCCAGGGATTGCTCCCTCGTGAAGAAGGGGCGCGCAAAGCAGCCTCCTTCAATAGTTCAATTTTTTCCGTTTCTACCTTGTCGGTGGTAAACCGGCGAATGCTTCTGCGATTCGCTATGAGATCCATGAACATGCGTTTTTCTCCTTTATACTTCAGATTAGATGATCCAAATTTGCTCAACTCAGGATGCTATTTCCATTTGACATAAGCTGTTGAAACTATGCCTAAAGAACTCTTGTGTCAAGCTTTGGTATTCCCATTTTGAATCCATATTCCGGGTTTTTGCTTGTATTTGCTGAATTAGTTGCCTATAAAACCGGCTGGTATGGCTGTTCAAAATATCATTTGCAGAGGT
>DATFMK010001011.1:0-2017 GCA_035267005.1 Balneolales bacterium | reverse complement strand
CAAGGAAAATAATTGGACAAATACGAAATAATACCCAATTTATCATTAAACTGCATGTCAATCTAGTACCTATTCGCCGAAGTTTATATTAACTTTCAAGACAACGCAAACCCACCGAGGATGGGACTAATGCAGACTATCTTAAAAAAAAGCCGAGTTGCCATAAATATGGCTGCTTGGCTTTTTTATTGGGGAAAGAAGATGGATGAGATGAAAAATATCGAACCCACCATAGCCTTGAGGTGTTTCACCCGTATTTTTTTTGGGGTTTTTATTTTATTTATTACCAGTCCATCCTGGGCGGTCAGTTTTTGTGTTGAAAATGTAACTTACCCGGTAAACGGACCGGCCAAAGCCATAAGTAATGAAGAAGCTGTAAACATTGCCAAGGAATACCTAAATATAGAAAACACGACAAATTATAAAATAAAAATTGAAGAAAAGGTTATAACGGCTGACACTTTTAATACATATAAGATTTTGGAACCTGGGATTAATAGATTGTGCTGGGTTGTAACACTTATTGTCCCTGATGCTGTCGGCGCCGGCAGAACTGTCTATGTCGATAAAGAAAGTGGAGAAATACTAGGAGGGTATTCAAGCAAATGATCCGGTTTTCTCTAAACACAAATTTTCCTCATAATTACAATTATTTCGAAGGGGGTTAATCATGACAGGAAAAATGTTGACAAAGATATGCATAATTGGCGTTCTTGCATTTGGTTTTTTGTTGCAAGTCGATTTGGCGGGAGGGGATAATGAAATCAATAATCAAAAGAAAACAAAGATCAATGTGCCAATGGAAATTGAAATTTTTTTCTCTTCAACACCGATGTTAAATGAGTACACGGTCCTTAATATTGAAATACGGGCTTTAATAGATACTCCGAACACGCTGATCGAAATCGAAATCCCGCGAGATGGCTTTGAAATTATTTCAGGAAGCACCCAATTTAATGAGGATTTGTCTTCCGGTTCGACGGCGACATATCAATTGGAAGTCCTGCCTACCGCGCAAGGTCAATACACCATAGCGGCGAGCGCCAGGAGTGAGGAGACGGATTATATATTCGGTAAAAGGGAAGAACTTTATGTGAATATAGGGGAGGGGTTTTCTGAACTGAGCAAAACCAGCTTTACTCCTGAAATAGCTAACAACCGTTCAGGAGCGATAAAAATTGGAAATCTGAGTGGGCCTCCGACACAAGTGCTGCCGGATCATAAACCGATAGAAGATCAAGCAGTTTCATATTTTGCAGCGCCTGGGTCGGGTCAAATAGTGGTGAGGGGATACTGGTTTTATCAAGATAAGAATGAGGTCAATCAGCCACTTAGAGAAGCTATGGTTGAGATTTGGGACTCTGGTTCTGGTTCATCAGGTGATACCCTACTTGATACCACCTATACCAATGACAGCGGGTATTACGCTTCAGGAAATATTTCAAATAGCGACGATGAAGGCGTTGGTCAAGATATTTATGTGAAAGTGTTCTCCACTGATAATCGCTCTGTGCGAGTAACGGATTTCTCTACTCCGAGTAACCTGTACTATTCTGTCACTACGGTGCAGAATAACGTTTCTGATGG
Organism: Balneolales bacterium; assembly: GCA_035267005.1. Lineage (GTDB taxonomy): Bacteria > Bacteroidota > Rhodothermia > Balneolales > DATFMH01 > DATFMH01. Next base: position 430 of record DATFMK010001011.1, on the reverse strand, counting down.
TTATGTGGATATGGGATCTTTTTCACTCGATGATGTTGAAAATCGAATGGCCTGGTATATCTATGACCTTATTGCCAATGACGCTTTTGACTATCTGGCTGACAATGTGGGTTGGAAAAACGTATATCGACTGCAAGTTAGATGGAGCCCTACAAATAAAGATGGTACATATTATCAACCCGGAGGATCAATAAATCTGCTTGACAAGGACAGATGGGATTCTGATGTAATTCTCCATGAATATGGGCATTTTGTGATGTATAAAATCTATGACGGTAAAATGCCGCCGTCACCGAATTGTGATAAACATTTTTGGGGCAGCCATACCAGTTTAGGATGTGCTTGGGTCGAAGGGTGGGCTAACTTCTTACAGGCGGCGATTCAGAATGATCCCAACTACGTTGATACTGAGGATTCAGTTATAGATTTT